>JAHIZR010000030.1 GCA_018814465.1 bacterium
AAAAGAGTTCCGGGCACCTGAGGGCAGGTGCCTCGGCGACAATAAGTAAATTAATATCCGGCAGCGCTTGACTTTTATAGTCTTGGAGCCGATATTATAACGTAAGCTGTTCCGCCGCCGGGTGCGCAAGCGCACTCAGCGATGGAATCAGAACGCGCCCACATTACCCATTCGGACGGCACGAAAACTGCATGTTTTCTTATCGGAGTAATTTGTATAATTGCTTCAAGCGCCATCCACAAAATGGGGCAATCCCATGATATACAGAGTTTTCCGTTAGCGAGTCTCCCTCTTTTCGCTGGCGGTGGGCTCTGTTTTTTTTTGCACAGTTGTTACAATTCTGCACACTCATCGCTGAGGTTTCCTATGTTGAAAAATCGAATTGCGATTAGTTTTTTGCTCACCTTGACTTTCACAACCTTGGTCTCCGCGCAGGACTGGCAATGGGAGATGTACGAGGGGGATTACCGTAATCCGACCGGATTTCCGCAGGGCTTTCCTGATTGCGCCGGAGATTTCGATGGCAATGGGATTGATGAGCTGCTGTTTATCGATAACGATGGCTACCGCGTTTATTTGTCCGATACGTCGCAAGCATCGTTTCACTGGCTGTTTAATCCAATTTCTGGTACACAGCAATTCATTTTAGGTTGTGCAAAGCCTACTGTCATTGATATCGACGGCGATGGCGCAGATGAATTAATTATCGGACCCGATTGGTGTGCGCAAATATATACACTTGTATGTTGGAAGCTTGTCTTCACTGATCCCTGGACTTGGGAGCAGCGCGATGATTTGATCGAGCCGTGGTTGATCAATGAAGAGTGGCTTATGTCTGTTCATCAAGTTGCTTTCGGTGATATCGACAGTGACGGGAGTATGAACATCATCTTCAATACAAGTCATTATGTCTATACTGTGCTCGACTTTGCTGAACTAGATTCCACAGGTACGCTTGTCGACGATGGTGATTATTCAAACACCGCGTGGCAAGCTCATAATATCCTCGTTGCCGACTTCGACCGTGATGGCGACGACGATTTGGCGATCCAAGCGGACTCCTTTTATACCATGGATCACACACCGTTTATCCTCATGATGGAAAACGACGGCGGCGAACTGAGAAATCCTTTACTGCTCGAGCCGACATGTCCCGTTTATAATATCGTTGCCGGAGATTTTGACGGGGATGGCAATCAAGAGTGTATCACCGACCGGAATACGGATCCTCGTCATTTCGAGATAACTTACTATGATGACTACCTGCAAGTACGACACTTAGCTGATCTGACAAGATTCGATGGACGCGTAATGGGCAACCTCCTCACCATAGCAGGAACTACTATTACTGACGTCGTCGGTTTCCAGAATTGGACCCGCACCAACGACTACGGCGTCACCCTCGGATCACAACTCAAAAAATATACCGAACAAGGGTGGCTGTACGCTAACTGCGATCTGACCGGAGAGGGACACATCCTCTCCACCGGACTCTGCATGCTTCCCGGTGATGACTATCCTGATCTAATTGAAATCATTCGCACCTTTGACGGTTCCGGTGTGCAGGAGCGCTGGCGCGCATTGCGGGGATACCGCTTTACCGACGGCGACTTCTTTTATCCGCCTGTGCAATACATAACTGAGCGCTTCACCGATAATCCCGACACACTGTTCTCTTCGCCTCAGCTTGGAATCGCCGGCTATGATCCGGTGCCGGATCTGTTTGTCATCGCCGAGCCTTCCGGTGAACCTTCACAAATCATGGTCTTCGAAAGTGACTGGTCCGTTACAGGCACGACTTCGTTTGTGAACCACCCGGAATGGACGAGTGGTTTACCCACAGAGATAGAGTTAATCCGAACAACGGATCTCGATGGAGACGGCATCTCCGAGATCTTCACCCGCAGCGATTCCGTACATTGGCAACTATACTACTTCGAGGGAGTCCGTTGGTACGACTATACTTCGATCCTTCCCGACTTCGAATCCGCTGAACTTGGCTTTGCTGATTTCGACAACGACGGAGATATTGATATTTTTACCGATGAAGATGTCTGGATCAGCCTGAGTCCCTCGCCCTCCTCCGATGATTTCATCCCTCAGCCTTCATCCTTCATCCTTTCCGCTTATCCGAATCCCTTCAATCCGTTTACGACCATACGCTTCAGCATGCCGGAAGCGGGGAGAGTGTCGCTGGATGTTTTTAACATTCGCGGACAGCTTGTCGAATCTTTACTTGAACAGCCGATGACCGCAGGAGAGTATTCGGTAACTTTCGATGGATCGGCGCTACCGTCCGGCGTCTACTTCGCAAATCTTACAACTACAGGGCAGACGGCTGCTCATAAACTGCTGCTGCTGAAATAGCAACACTGGAGGTCCCAA
>JAHIZR010000317.1 GCA_018814465.1 bacterium
ACGCTGGTCAGTTACGATCTTCCCGCCGGCGACTACTATGTCATCGTCGAAGGCATGACGGATATGGATTTCGGTGAATACACAATCGAAATCGCTCCTTACTTCCCCGACTGCCCCGCTCCGCGATACCTGATACTCTTCCCGGTAGGCGGGCAGCCCGCGCTCGATTGGCTGGACGCTCCTTTTGCCGACTACTATGTCATTCTGCAGTCGCCGCAGGCGGACGGTCCCTTTGAGTATCTCGATATTTCTCCTATCTCCTATTATGTGGATCCAACCGGTTTCGCCGCGGATCGGCGATTCTATCAAGTTATCACTGTCTGTGCTTGGAGCCGCTGATTTCTATGCCCGAAAGTTTCGAATCCTTCGATGAATTCCGCGACCGCCTGAACGCGCGCATCCTGGAAGCGGACAACGCTTCCATCAAGCGAATGTTCGCGCTCGACTCGCTCACCTATCGCGACGGCGCGCTGGACAGCAAAACCAAAGAGATGCTCGGGCTGGTTTCCTCTATGGTCATGCGCTGCGACGATTGCGTCGCTTACCATATCAAAAAATGTCTCGAACTCGGTGTGCTGCGCGCCGAGTTTTTTGATATCTTTTCCGTCGCCTTGACCGTCGGCGGAACGATCGTCATTCCTCACCTGCGCCGCGCGGTTGATTTGCTCGACAAACTCGAGCAGGACCAAGCAAACCGTAAAATCTGACTTTCTATCCGATAATAAATTTTCAAGACCGTTTCATATAACCAAGAAGACTACTACCATGGAAGATTCAAAACGACGCGACGCCATCGAACTGTTCTATCTTAAGTACGGGTTCGCGACACGTTGTCTGCATGCCGGCGAACATTACCATCATTCGCAATCCAAAGCTCACACCAACGCGATCTATCAAACTTCAACCTTTACTTTTGACAGCGCCAAAGAAGGCGCGCAGCTGTTCGCCCACGAAAAAACCGGCTACATTTATACCCGTATGGGCAACCCGACCGTCATGGTCGCGGAAGCCAAGCTGAACTCGCTGGAAGGCCGTGAACTGAAAATGGCCGATCCCGAAAACTGCTGCATCTCTTCACTGCTGTTCCCCTCCGGCATGGCGGCGACCAGCTCGCTTTCCTTGGCCATGCTGCGCCCCGGAGACACGCTCCTGCGAGGCGAGGTGCTTTACGGCTGCACGGATGATCTCTTCGTGCATACTCTTCCCAAGTTCGGTATCAAAACCGTCATCGTCAACACCAGTAAGCCGGAAGAAGTGAAAGCGGCGATCAAGAATAATCCCAAGGCCAAGATGCTCTTCTTTGAGACGCCCACCAATCCGCTGATGGAAATTACCGATATCCAGGAAACCGTGAATATCGTCCGCAATGTAAACCCGGAAATCGTCGTCGCCGTCGACAATACCTTCTGCACTCCCTATCTCCAGCAGCCCCTGAATCTCGGGGCGGACGTCGTCATGCACAGCACCACCAAGTATCTTTCCGGTCACGGCACTATCGTCGGCGGCGCGCTTGTCACCAAGCACGACTGGATCAAGGATGCGCTCTATGAAATTATGAAGGATGTCGGCCCGTGTCCGTCACCGAACGACTGCTGGCTGCTTAACTTGGGAATGAAAACCCTGCCGCTGCGCATGGAGCGTCATTGCGCGAATGCCATGATTATCGCCGAATGGCTCGTAAAGCATCCCAAAGTCGAACGGATATACTTCCCCGGCCTAAAAGACCACCCCCAGCATGAGCTTGCTAAAAAGCAGATGAAGCATTTCGGCGGCATGATCTCCTTCGATGTCAAGGGCGGTTATGACGCGGCCACCAAAGTGCTCGACAATGTCCATGTCTTCTCGCTGGCGGTCAGTCTCGGCTGCGTGGACTCGCTGATTCAGCACCCGGCTTCCATGACTCATGCCTCGATCGCCCCCGAAGCCCGCGCGCATGCCGGGCTCGGCGACGGCTTGGTCAGAATCTCCGTCGGCATCGAGGAACCCGAAGACCTGATTCAAGACCTCGACCACGCCTTCAGCAAAATCTAATCATCAGTTTTTACCAATAAAAGAGGACGCGGTGATTCCATCGCGTCCTCTTTATTTCTATTCCCCCTATTCATAGGGAGAGCAAGGGGGGTTCGGTTTCTCACGCCGCCGCATCGCCGAGTACTCTAAACTTGTCATCCTGAGGGTCGCACTTAGTCGAAACAGCAACACTCTCGACACTCTGCGACCCGAAGGAACTCCGCCCCCTGCCGTGCTTACATTCAGGTTTCAAATTTCTCATTTCATATTTCATCCCTCATCCCTCCGCCCTCATCCCTATC
>JAHIZR010000318.1 GCA_018814465.1 bacterium
CGACTCAAGGGAGCGATCTTCGAGTTTCCGATTTCGAGTGTGGGGGCGTCGGGGAATATCCTGATGGCCGCCGTGCTGGCGGAAGGCGAAACGATTCTGAAAAATGTCGCGCTGGAACCTGAAATCACGCACCTTGCGCATTTTCTCAATTCAATGGGAGCAAGGATTGACGGAGTCGGAACACGCGAACTGACAATCCAGGGAGTCGAGGAGCTGCATCCCGCTGACGCGGAAATGATTCCGGACCGGATCGAGACCGGATCGTTTTTATTCGGAGTCGGCTTGACCGGAGGTGAAGTCGTGCTCACAAACGCCGAACCTTCGCATCTGACTGCTGTGATTGATGCAGCGCGCAGGACCGGATTGCAAATCGAGCTGGGCATGAATTCGATTCGAGTCTCCAAGGGATCCGCGCGTCCGATTCCCATCACGGTTACGACGGAGCCATTCCCCGGTTTTCCAACCGATTTGCAGGCTCCATTCATGGCGCAGGCGACTTTGGGGAATGGAGTCACGACTATCACAGATGGAATTTTCAGTGACCGGTTCACGCATGTCGCGGAACTGGCGCGATTGGGCGCGGACATTCGGATGGACGGAGCCACCGCAATCATCACTGGAGTAAAAGAGCTCAAGGGCGCGCCGGTGATGTCGACCGATTTGCGCGCTTCCGTCTGCTTGGTTCTGGCCGGACTGGCGGCGAAGGGCTGCACGGAAGTAAAACGAATATATCATTTAGACAGAGGCTACGAAAAACTGGAGGATAAACTCTCGCGGGTCGGCGCAAGCATCACGCGGGAGGAAGGCGATTTGTGAGTTCGGATTTCGTTCATCTTCATAATCACAGCGAGTACAGTCTGCTCGACGGAGCCTGTAAAGTCCGTGAATTAGTGAATCGCACGGCGGAGTTGGGGATGTCCGCGGTCGCGCTCACCGATCATGGAGCTTTGTTCGGCGCGATTGAATTTCAAATGGCGGCCGAGAGCGCCGGAGTCAAGCCGATTATCGGCTGCGAAACCTATATCTGCGCGGACCGTCACGAGAAACAGGCGACTCAAGGAACGCGCGGCGAGTACGCGCATCACCTGCTGCTGCTGGCGAAGAACGAGACCGGTTATCGCAATCTTGTCAAACTATCATCGATCGGATACACCGAAGGCTTCTACTATCGGCCCCGCATCGATCACGAGTTACTGGCAAAGCATTCCGAAGGACTAATCTGCACGTCAGGCTGCATGTCAGCGGAAGTGCCTACGCGCTATCTGAATGACGATGACGCGGCGGCATGGGAAAAAGCCTGCTGGTACAAAGAGTTGTTCGGAGATGATTACTATATCGAGATTCAGAGTCACAATCTGCCTGATGAACCGGGCTTGAATCGCAGGCTGATCGAATTATCGAAGAAGCTGGGTTCTCCGCTGATCGCAACCAATGATACGCACTATCTGAAGCGGGAGCATGCGGAAGCGCATGACTGCCTGCTGTGTATCGGCACCGGAGCGAGTCTATCTGATGAGAGCAGGATGAGATTCGGATCCAATGAGTTCTATCTGAAGTCTCCCGGCGAGATGGCCGCGATATTCGGCGAAACTCCGGAAGCTCTTTCTAATACGCTGTTGGTGGCAGAGAAGTGCGATCTCAAACTTGACTTCAGCGCCCGTTTCCTGCCGCGCTTCCCTTTGCCTTCCGGGGAAACGGATGAAATGTCCTATCTGACCAAACTTGCTTACGGCGGGATGGAGTGCAGATATCCGAATGCGGATCAGTCGATTCGCGACCGGATCGCTTATGAGCTGACGGTCATCGACCAGATGGGCTTTGCCGGATATTTTTTAATTGTATCGGATTTCGTCCGTTATGCGCGAGAGCATAACATCCCCGTGGGACCGGGCCGCGGCAGCGCGGCGGGATCGCTGGTCTGCTATACATTGGGGATCACTAATCTCGATCCGATTCGTTTTGAGTTGTTTTTCGAGCGCTTCCTGAATCCCGAACGAATCTCGATGCCCGATATCGATATTGATTTCCATGATGAAGGCCGGGAACGGGTGATTGAGTATGTGCGCGAAAAATACGGAGCGGAGTGCGTCGCGCAGATTATTACTTTCGGAAGGCTGAAGGCGCGCGCGGTGGTACGTGACGTCGGCCGCGTCATGGGACTCAGCTATGGCGACGTGGATAAGCTGGCCAAGATGATTCCCGAAGGTCCGGGAGTCAAACTGAAGACTTCGGGAGAAAGCGCGGAACTCAAGGATGCATTAGCGGAACGGGAAGATTATCGCAAGCTCTGGGAAATCGGCACGGTTTTGGAAGGAACCTGCCGTCACGCTTCCACGCATGCGGCGGGTGTCGTGATTACCCCGGGGCCCTTGACGGATTATGTTCCCTTGTATCGACAGTCAGACGGCAGTATCACGACGCAGTTCGACATGAATATGGTTGATCGGATCGGCCTGCTGAAGATGGATTTCCTGGGACTGCGAACACTAAGTGTGATTTCACGGGCTCTCGAAATGCTGAAGGTTCGCGGCGTGGAACTCAATCTGAATACAGTATACGAGGAATTCGACGAGAGAACTTATTCCTTGCTCAGCCGCGGCGACACGACCGGTGTCTTCCAGCTTGAATCGGGGGGGATGCGGGAATGGCTGACCAAGCTGAAACCGAATTGCGTTGACGATATCGTAGCCATGGTCGCGCTCTATCGTCCGGGGCCGATGGATATGATCGGGGATTTTATCAAGCGCAAGCACGGCGAAGCCAAGATCGAATACCTGCATCCGAAGCTCGAGCCGATCCTGAAACCGACCTATGGAGTGATTGTCTATCAGGAGCAGGTGCTGCGCATCGCGAGAGACATTGCCGGATTCACGCTCGGCAAAGCCGATATTCTCCGCAAGGCGATGGGGAAGAAAAAGAAGGCGGAGATGGACAAGATTCGCTCGGAATTCATCGAGGGCTGTCAGACATTCAGCAAGCTGACGAAGAAGCTTGCCAATGAGATTTATGAGCTGGTATTCAAGTTTTCTTCTTATGGTTTCGTGAAGGCACATGCGGCTTCCTATGCTGTGCTGGCTTATCAGACGGCGTATCTGAAGGCGAACTATCCGGCTGAATTTATCGCGGCGGAAATGTCGTCATGGCGCGGTGAAACGCGCGTCATGCCGAAGCTCGTGAACGACGCGCGGCGACTTGGCGTGGAGATGCTGCCGCCCGATGTGAATAAGTCACAGCAGTCGTTTGTCGTGGAAGACGGCAACATTCGCTGCGGTCTGGAATGCATCAAGAATGTCGGTCCCGGCCCCATTGCTTCAATCCTTGAAGCACGCGAAGCCGATGGTCCGTTTAAAACGTTTTTTGATTTTGCCGCTCGGGTGGACACACGGCTTGTCAATAAAAAAGTGCTTGAGAGTCTGATCGGCTGCGGAGCTTTGGACGGGCTGGGCGGCAGTCGCGCGCAGTACATGGCGGCGATGGACAGTTTCTTTGCCTATTCCAACCACAAAGCCGCGGAAAGGGAACACGGTCAGTCTTCCCTCTTCGGAGGCGGGGCGGATAATTCTATCCCCGAACCCGAATTGCCAAAAGTGCCTTTTTTATCCTCCGATCTGAAACTGACGACCGAAAAGCAATTACTGGGCTTCTATGTGTCGGGTCATCCGCTTGAGTGCGTTCGAAACGAAATTGAGAAGCTGACCACGGCGAGTTTGGGGGACACATCCGAACTGATGGATCAGCAGCTCGTGCGAATCGCGGGGATTATCACTCAAGTCAGAAAGCAGACGACCCGCAAGGGCAAGCCGATGGCTACGATCACGCTGGAAGATCTTACGGGAAGCTCGGAAATTCTCGTTTTCAATGATGTGCTTGAGAAATATTTGCACTTGATCGTGAAGGAGGCGAAAGTTGTTGTCGCCGCCCGGGTGAGCAGGAGGGAGGAGGAAGATCCCAAATTCATCGCGGTGGAAATCCATACTATCGAGGAAGCCAAAGCCGCTTTCGCGAAAAGCTTGTGGATTTCATTGAGTGACAACCGTGTCAACGACAATACACTTGACGCGCTGGAGGATATTTTCGCCAATCATAGCGGCAATGTGCCGATCTTTTTCAAGGTCAAGGACGGAGATCAAACTAGAGTCTTGCGCTCGCGGCGTTATCGACTCAATACCTCACTCGAGGTATTGAAACAAGTGCAGGATATGCTGGGCATCGAGCAGGTGAAACTCGGTTGAGAAGCAAGCAGCATTGCAGTAATGCACTCCGACAGCCGCGAGCGGCGATTCATACTCTCGGCTGTCCCAAGAATACGGTGGACAGCGATGCTTTAGGTCGAGTTCTCGGCGGAGCAGGTTTTGAACTCGTCCAACAGGAGTCCAAGGCGGACATACTGATCATCAATACTTGTGGTTTTCTGGATGACGCGAAAATCGAATCCGTCCAAGTGTTGTTGGAAGCGATTCGTTGGAAAGCCAAGAAGCCGGGGCGACGGGTTTTGGCGATGGGGTGCCTGACGCAGAGGGACGGCGCTGAAATCCATGCTGAAATGCCCGAGCTGGACGGTGTTTTCGGAATCGGGGAATGGAGCCGGATGATTGAAGCGCTGGGAAGTAATCCGTTGTCAATCGAGAATGATGCTTACGAGGAGTTGGAGGCAGCCGGGGAGGCGGGACCGGGATCGGCTTATTTAAGAATTTCGGACGGCTGTTCGCATGCCTGCGCGTTCTGTTCGATTCCGCAAATGCGGGGACTGTATAGAAGCGAACCGATCGAGCGGCTTGTTGCCCAAGCGAATATCCTGGCTGAGCGCGGCATTCGAGAACTTATTCTTATCGGACAGGAAACTACGAGTTACGGAGTCGATCTTTACCGGCGGCGACGCATTGTGGAGCTCTGCA
>JAHIZR010000319.1 GCA_018814465.1 bacterium
AAGCGGACAAGGTTCATATCAAGGGTCCCGGCACCGATCTGAAGTTTTCGATCAAGGGCATTCCGGTTATCCCCTGCTGCGGTCACATGAATATTCCCGACCTGGAAGTCTTCACGGCTCCCGTAAAGGATTCGGTGGAAGGCGTGGTCAGCTATAACGCGCCCTCTTCCTATCGCGGCTTCACCTTCAAGAATGTCGTGCTGGAGTTCAAGAAGGGCAAGATCGTGAAAGCGACGGCGAATGACACCGACCGCATCAACAAGATTTTCGATACCGACAAGGGTGCGCGCTATGTCGGCGAGTTCGCGATGGGTTTCCATCCTTATATTATGCAGCCGATGGACGATATTCTGTTCGACGAGAAGATTTGCGGTTCCTTCCACTTCACGCCGGGCAATTCCTACGATGAGGCGGACAACACCAACAAGTCCTCGATTCACTGGGATCTCGTCTGCATGCAGCGCAAGGAGAACGGCGGCGGCGAAATCTGGATGGACGGCGAATTGATCCGCAAGGACGGCGTCTTCGTGCACAAGGCGTTCGAGCAGATGAATCCGAAGCATCTCGGAATGAAGTAGATTACCCCCCTTTTGTCCCCCCATGGAATGGGGGGAAACAAAATACTAACCCCCACCGTCCTCGGTGGGGGTTGTTTATTGTTGCCGTCTCAAAATTCGAAAACCTGACTACCCCCCTGTCATCCCCCCATTTCTCTTCGAGTAAATGGGGGGAACCGGAAAACAGAACCACCACCGGGGACGGTGGTGGATAGTACTGCGAATGGGGCAAATCAGGAGATTTTCCGCCGAGAAATAACAGCCGCGTCAGGTGTCTTCACCTGCCCGGCGATTAGATTTCTACCACGAGGCACAGGAAGACCTATGCCGCCGCCATCAAATCAATACTGATAAAATCCCTGTCCGGCGGTGACTCCGGTATAGCCGTTGCGAACAAGTTTTTTAAGGAGGGGTGTGCAACGATAGCGGTCTTCCTTGAACCAGGCGTGTAAGCCGTCCATGACCGCCTCTACTCTATCGAGGCCGATCTTGTCGCCCCAGGCGAGCGGACCTTCGGGATAGTCGACGCCGAGTTTCAAAGCGGTGTCGATATCGGTGAAGGTCGCGATCCGTTCCTGCAAGGCAAGCGCGGCTTCATTGATCAGACAGCAGATCGTGCGGACCAGCACTCCGCCGGGACTGTCGGCGACCTCTTTGGTTTTGATATCAATGCTCTCGAAGAAGCGCTTGGCGGTCTGCAAAACGGGATCGGCAGTCTGTTCACCGCGCATAAGTTCGACCAGCTTGATTGAATCCACAGGCGGCAGCAGCGAAATGCCCAACACGCGCTCGGGCATCAGCAGGTCGCGGGTCAGATCACTGAGTGAAATCGCCATTGTGAGCGTCAGAATCGGCACCGTCTCGCCCAATGCGTCCTCCAGAAAGTACAGACTGTCGGCTTTAGCTTCCAGATCCGTGCAGTGCAGTTCCAGCACCAGATCGAAATCATCATCGCCGATGGTTTCCTCTGACGCCAGAATGCGGTGCTTGGTTTGCGCGCGCGCGGACTCGATTTGTTCAGCGGGCAGCAGCAGCGCGGGAGTATGGCCGGCGGCATGGGCGCGGTCAGCCAGCGGGATCACATCCTCCAAGGGACCGGCTAATAACAGACGGTCAATGGGATAGAATTCCGGTTCGAGGTTTAGTATCTCATTCATGGGGATACTCATAGAAGCCGCGTCCGGATTTTTTACCCAGCGTTCCGGCTTCGATCATTTTTTTAAGCAACGGATGCGGACGATAGCGGCCATCTTTATAAGACGCATCCCAGATACTGCGATTCATCGCATGAACCGCATCGAGTCCGATCTCGTCCATGCGCTGGAAAGGACCGAACTCAAAGCCGGCAGTGCGGAAGATTTCATCAATCGTACTGAAGT
The DNA here is from genome assembly GCA_018814465.1 of bacterium. Lineage (GTDB taxonomy): Bacteria > Electryoneota > RPQS01 > RPQS01 > RPQS01 > JAHIZR01. The sequence continues at coordinate 1,937 of JAHIZR010000319.1, forward strand.
CTGCCACACCCTCGCCCAGACAACGCAGCGCTTCGCCAAGATAAGGATTCAGCAGGCGGTGCACCAGAAAGCCGGGAGAGTCCTTGACAAGGACAGTTTGCTTGCCGATTTCGCCGGCGTATTTTCTGACCGCTTCAAGCGTACTCCTATCAGTCAGCCGCGTGGCAATAATCTCGACTAATTCGTTATGCGCGGCGGGATTCATGAAATGCATACCGCAGACGCGCTCTGGAAAGCGGGTTTTTGCGGCGATAGTAGTCACGGAAAGAAAGCTGGTGGCGGTGGCAAAGATCGCAGGCGGGGGACATTTGTCATCGAGTTGACTGAAGAGTTGAATCTTCAGATCAAGTTTTTCGGTGACGGCTTCGATGACCAACTCGGAGTCGGCGCAATCCTCAAGCTGTGTGGTGAAGGCGATGCGTTCGAGGGATTCCTCGGCATTGTCCAGCGGAACCTTGCTGAGTTCGATGCTCCGTTTCAGATCGCGTTCGATGCGCTTAGGAGCCTGCCGGACTTCGTCGGGAAAAGCGTCATAGGCGACGACGGCGCTCCCGGTTTGCGCGCAGATTTGCGCGATGCCGGTGCCCATCGTGCCGAGGCCAAGGACGGATATTTTATTGAAGGTTGGCAATGGAATTGAACAATAGTAAAAAATGAACGGTTAAGTGCGTATCTTCCAAGTGTTGAAGATATTCGATTCCCTTAACGCTCTAACAATCTTAATCATGGCCTGAAACGCAATTGAAGGCTTTGCTTGCTGGTTTGTTGTGCCCGTTATGTAGAGATTCCTGTCAGGTATATAGAATGCCACTGAACCTGTAGAACCACAGTGTCCGATCATGTCAGGCACGGGACGAAACGACGAAAAAATCATAGGCAGACAGAATTTTTGTATGCCGATGCCATATTTAAAAGGAAAGAAAATATTGTTCCATTTCTCATATTCTTTCAGCCTTTCTTTCGGAAAGAAATTGCCGCTGAAGAATGCTCTTAGAAATGTCATTTGATCCTTTACAGTGGAGACAATATCGTTTTGTGTGGAAGAAAGAAAAAGCGGAATCTTTATTGGTTCCGATTTGTAGAATATGGGAACCATCCTTTTTTCATTATTTTCTTCAAACACAAAAGTATTGGTCAGATTCAGGTCTTGAAACAGTTTCTTCAGGACAGCGTTTACGCGATCTCCCGTGATGTTTTCTATAATAAGACTCAGAATTTGATGGTTCGTATCACCATACCTTGCGCGACCTTTTTCCCCGGGCGGAAAGTGCGTTTTCATCTTCTTGACCTCTTGCAGTACTTTGTCAATCGGCCAAGGTTGGTCAATACCAGCTTCGAGCTCTGCCATTGCCCGTTTCCCATTAGCTTGCTTATCGGTCAAATAACAGGGAAGCCCTGAGCTGAGGGATATCAACTGGGCAATCGTAAGGTTTTTCGAATAATCTTTTCCTTTATGTATATGTAATTCCCTAACTACTTTTTCCGGAAGATATTTTGCGATTTTGTCCTGCAATCCCAGTTTATTTTCTGTACATAATTTCAGAATGATTGCGGAAATAAAGAATTTATTTATACTGGCGATATAGTACTGACTGTCTTCATTCATGTTTCCGGTGGCACTGATTAAGTCAATACAATTGTCATCGGAAGACACATAAAAAGCGGCGCCATAAATGTATTTTCTAGAAACAACAGCGGCAACTATTTCATCCAGAGTTGCTTTGTTTAGTTCGTATTTCACTGTGGCTGTCTAAGGATGATGGTGATCAAGAGGCCAAGGAGCGACGTCCCACGGGGGATTGTCGGTTATTTCTTTAGAGAGAATGGTTGCGAAGCAAGAGAGCAGGATGATAAATGATAGCACGAGTCAAGCCATGAGACCCTCCGATGGCAAGTGTAGTTATTCGGACGGATTGCGCGAGCCGACAGTCGGAGACTGTCAGTAGTAACGATAAGGCGCTTAATATGGATCAGCGAGGAAGGAGCGAATCTGGAGATTCGCCGCCGCGAGACTCGGCATTCCGGGCACCTGGGGCGATAAGCCTCAGCGAAGAGATTATTCTTTCTCGGTCATCTTTTCCGGTTTAGCGCCATGATCGATAAGCCATTTTTCCATGTCGGCGAGTTTGTAGTAGACGGCGATGCGCATGGGCGTCCACTGGGATTCGGACATGTCGTTGATATCCGCGCCGCGGCGGAGGAGTTCTCCGGCAGTGGAGAAGTTGTTTTTCATGGCGGCAAGGTGCATGGGAGTCAGTCCGTTGTTATCGCGCGCATAGATGATGGATCCGGCATCCACGAGAATGCTGATGGTCATGGAGTCTCCGGTCATGGCAGCGGTATGGAGCGCGATGAAACCATCATCGTTGACGGCGTTGACGTTGGCACCCTTGGAGATCAGGTAACGAACAATATCATTCGCTCCGCGCGCGGCGGCCCGCTGCAGCGCGGTAAAGCCGTATTCACCGGGTTGATCGACGGGAGTGCCGTTCTGGATAAACCACATGACGCCATCGAGATCGGAGGAATCAGCGGCGATATGAATGCTGTTATGTGTCGGCGCTGTCTCGATTTTTCTGTCGGGAGGAGCGTCGATAACAGCTTTGGGCTGAACGGTCTCGTTTTGT
>JAHIZR010000031.1 GCA_018814465.1 bacterium
ATGGAATCCTGCCGCAACCGTCTGAACTACACAAAGGATCAGAAACTGCGCATGCTGCAGAAGCTGATGCAGGCGGTAACGCTGGAGAAGTTCATGCATGCGCGCTTTGTCGGACAGAAGCGCTTCTCGCTCGAAGGGTTGGAAGTCTTCATTCCCGCCATGGAAGCGATTGTCGAAATCGGAGCGTATTTCGGCGTGCGGGAATTCTTAGTCGGGATGGCGCACCGTGGACGGCTCAATATGCTGACGAATATTCTTGGCAAAGGCTATCAGCACATCTTCTGGGAATTCGAAGGGAAAGCGCTCGACGATCATCTTTTCATGGGTGATGTCAAATATCACTTGGGACATTCGGCGGATCGTGTCACTCATAACGGCAAATCGGTTCATCTGTCTCTTGCACCCAATCCCTCCCATCTTGAAGCAATCGATCCGGTTGTGGAAGGACTGGCACGCGCCAAACTGGATAACCTTTTCAACGGCGATCTGAAAAAAGTACTCCCGATCCTCGTTCACGGTGATTCTTCGATTGCCGGACAGGGCATCGTCTATGAACTGCTGCAAATGTCGCAGTTGGAGGGCTACCAGACCGGCGGCACCATGCACATAGTGCTCAATAATCAGGTGGGTTTCACGACGAACTACATTGAAGCCCGCTCGAGCACCTATTGCACGGACGTCGCCAAGACCACGCTTTCTCCGGTCTTTCACGTGAATGCCGATGATGTGGAAGCGGTCTGTTATGTTGTTCAGGTTGCGCTCGAGTTCCGGCAGCGCTTCCATCGCGACGTCTTCATCGATATTCTCGGCTATCGCAAGCATGGCCACAACGAGGGCGACGAACCCCGCTTCACCCAGCCCATCCTCTATAAAGCCATCGCTAAGCATCCCGATCCCTTTGCGATCTATTCGGAAAAACTGATCAGCGAAGACGTTATTGATGCTGCCTATGCGAAACAGATCGCCAAAGAGTTCCGCGCTGAACTGGATGAAGCCTACGAGAAGGCGATGACCTCAAAAACGTCCGCCGCCCCGTCTTTCCTAACCGACCGTTGGGCGGAACTGCGCTTTTCCAATAAAGAAGACTTCCGCGAATCGCCTCACACCGGTGTTAGCATCGATGAACTGCAGCGCATCGGAACCCGCATCAATAAACTTCCTGCCGATAAAAAATTCTTCTCCAAGGTTGAAAAGATTTACGCCGACCGTCGCGCCATGATGGAGAACGGCGAGCAGTTGGATTGGGCTTCCGGCGAGTTGCTGGCTTATGCCACTCTGCTCGAAGAAGGGTTTCGCGTGCGCATCAGCGGACAGGATTCCCGGCGCGGCACGTTTTCACACCGCCATGCAATGCTCCGGGTAGAAGACACGGAGCTCGCCTACTTCCCTCTGCAGAATATCAGCGAACAGCAGGCCCCCTTTGAGATCTACAATTCTCCACTCTCCGAATACGGTGTGTTGGGTTTTGAAACCGGCTATGCGATGGCGACTCCCGATGCGCTCGTTGTCTGGGAAGCTCAGTTCGGCGATTTCTTCAATGGCGCGCAGATCATTATTGATCAATTCATCACCGGCAGTGAAGCCAAATGGAAGCGCGGCAGCGGACTGGTCATGCTGCTACCGCATGGTCTCGAAGGGCAAGGACCCGAACATTCATCTGGCAGGATGGAGCGTTTCCTCGCGGAGTGCGCGGAAACCAATATGCAGGTTGCTAACATCACGACTCCCGCCAACTTTTTCCACGCCCTGCGCAGACAGCTTCATCGGCCCTTCCGCACTCCCTTGATCGTCATGTCTCCCAAGAGCCTGCTGCGTCATCCGCAATGCGTCAGCCCGCTGCGCGATTTCGACAAGGATTCCCGCTTCCACGAAGTCTTCGACGATCCCAATGCTGAACCGAAAGCGGTAAAACGCGTACTCCTGTGCACTGGCAAGCTTTATTATGAACTATTGAAGCGCCAACAGGATGAAAAGCGCAATGACGTCGCAATTATCAGAATCGAACAGCTCTATCCGCTTCCCAAGTACCAGCTTGAGAATATTGTTAAGCGCTATGCGAATGCGAAGGAGCATTTCTGGGTACAGGAAGAACCGGAGAACATGGGAGCCTGCTCGTTCATGCGGCGCAAGTTCCATGTTTGTCCGTTGAAGTATATCTCGCGCAAGGAAGCTTGCACACCCGCCACCGGCTTCGCCGAACTGCATATCGAAGAACAGCACGCGATTCTTGAACAAGCCTTCGCCTAAAAAACATACTAACGAAAACGAAATACATCAATGCTCGAAATTAAAATCCCCAGCCCCGGAGAATCCATCACCGAGGTCACCATCTCTAACTGGCTGAAGTCCGACGGTGACTATGTCGACAAGGACGATGAGCTCTTTGAAATCGAGTCGGACAAGGCGACACTCTCCGTTTCCGCTGAAGCCGGCGGTGTCTTGAAGATTCTCATTCCAGAAGGTGAGAATGTGGAAGTCGGCGCGGTCGCCGCAACGATTGATACCGCTGCC
>JAHIZR010000032.1 GCA_018814465.1 bacterium
CGCTGTCGGAAGTCGATCGGGCGATGGAAGACCGACAGAAGACGGGCGTCTTTACCGGGGCCTATTGTATTCATCCGCTCACCGGGGAGGAGGTGCCGATCTGGATTGCGGACTATGTGATCGGAAGCTATGGCACAGGAGCGGTGATGGCGGTTCCGGCGCATGATGATCGCGATTATGCGTTCGCGAAGCAATACAAGCTGCCAGTCAAGTGGGTAATCATGCCAGCCGATGGATCAGAGGACGACCTCGATCACGATTTTGCCTATACAGAAAAAGGAATCATGTTTGCGTCGGACGAGTTTGACGGCATGACGTCCATCGAGGGGATTCACGCGATAGGGAGGAAGCTCGAAGAGATCGGACACGGCAAACCGACGGTCACCTGGCATCTGCGGGACTGGACGATTTCAAGACAGAGATACTGGGGCTGTCCGATTCCGATTATTCATTGCCTGGACTGCGGACCACAGCCTGTGCCGGAAAGCGAATTGCCCGTTTTGCTACCAGATGAGGTGGAAGAATACAAGCCCAAGGGCAAGTCGCCGCTTGAGAGTGTGCAGTCCTATATGAATACGAAGTGTCCGAAATGCGGGCAAAGAGCGCTACGCGATCCGGATACGATGGACACGTTTGTCTGTTCGTCATGGTATTTTATGCGGTATCCCGATGCTAAGTTGGATACGGCACCGTTTGATACCGAGCATCTCAACAAAATGCTGCCAATTGACCATTATGTGGGCGGTTCGGAGCATGCGATGGGACATTTGATTTATTCGCGGTTCTTTGCCAAGGTGGCCTATGATGCGGGTTATCTGAAGGTTGATGAGCCGTACAAGAAGCTCGTGCATCAGGGCACGATTCTGCATGAGGGCGAGCGGATGTCGAAATCGCGGGGGAATGTGGTTTCTCCGGAGCCGGTGCTGAAGCGTGTGGGAAGCGATGTGCTGCGCTGCTATCTGATGTTCATGGGTGACTATGCGCAGGGGGGAGACTGGAGCGATGCGGGAATTTCAGGCGTGGAGCGGTTTATCGCAAGGGTCTGGCGGTTGGGACGGATCGTGGCAGAGGCTCCCAAGGCCGATACTCCCGCAGTTTCACGGGAAACAGACACAAAGCTGCACAAAACAATCAAGCATGTGACGCATGATCTGGAAGCTTTCCAGTTCAATACAGCGATTGCGCGGTTGATGGAGCTGACTAATTATATTTACAGCGTTGTCGGATCCGATCTGAAGGGTGTGAAATGCAGTCCGGAGGCGGAAACGGCGGTTGAAACCTTAGTGCGGCTGATCGCGCCATTCGCGCCGCATTTGGCCGAAGAACTCTGGCAATGCTTGGGACACACGAGGACGGTTTTCGATGAGCCGTGGCCGGAATACGATGAGGCCAAGGCGATTGAAGACACGGTGACAATCGCGGTGCAGGTGAACGGGAAGCTGCGGGATACGTTCCAGGCTGGGCGGGACGCAGAGAAGGAGACGGTGATTGCTGAGGCGATGAAGTCTGAGAAGGTACAGACTCAGCTTGAGGGGAGGCAGATCGTGAAAACGATTGTGGTGCCGAATAAGATCGTCAATATTGTGGTGAAGTAAACAGAAGGGACCGAATAGATTTCGGTCCCTTTTTTAGCCTCGCGAAAGTCACATAAGGGATATTATGTATAGTAGAATGTGTGTTATATGATTATATTTTGTGAGTTAAGAAATCTAAATAATCTAACGTTCGTCATTCTCGGGATTCCGGATAATTCGCTTCTTAGGGATTGGGCTACTTAAGAGAGTCGAGCGAATTTCCGGAATGACAGAATATTGAGACCGCACTGCCGTGCGCGGCTATGAAATAATTCTGATGCTATCTATAAAGCTGGGTTTCGATGACTTTCATCTTGACTTCGAGCCGATAAGCCTTCCCCTCCGCCAAGCTCAGGACTTCGCGATAAGGCAGATAGCCACGATGGGTAATGCTGACTTCGACTTGACCGGAGGGCAGGATCGCATAGCGACAGGCTTCATGTTTCATCTTATCGGGGCTGACGTTCATCAGATCAATACGCTGGCAGCGTTCGAACTGAATGGCGCCATTGTCGGCGATTACATGCGGCGCCGGAGCATCCACCCAGACGGTCAGCCGGGCCCTATTGGCGGGCGTTGTGCCAGCAAGATCGAAATCGGCAAGATCGCCCTCGGGCATCAGGATACCTTTAGAGACAGGCCGGATATTCCCTTCGGCCAGGATTTTCTCGATGATTTGGGCGGAAATACGATCAGCCAGTGTCGGCAAATCGTCCCAAAGATGGCCATTTGCGGTAAAGGAATAGCCGGGCGGAACGTCACCGGTGGCGGGAATGGCGATGCGGGCATCTACCCGTATTTCGGAAGGAAACTCACCATAATTGCCAATGACTACGAAGTCCGCTCCGAGTTCATTCCCTAATTCGGCGGCTAATTCCGGATCGTTCCAGAGGGATGGTTTGACGGGTCTGACTTTTATCAACTCTTCATAACGGGCACGCTCGATGACACGAATCTCTTCACGTTTGCCAAGATTTGTGTTGATCATGGTCTGCAGAGCGGACTGATAATTAAGGATCGGCACCTGTTCACCTAAGATGTTATAGGTGGAATCCATGATCGGATCAAAGGGCAGAACAAG
>JAHIZR010000320.1 GCA_018814465.1 bacterium
CCGCAGCCCGCGCAAGCCGCATCGATGATAGTGACCGGATCGCCCTTCTTCAGCGGCGGCAGGATCGCGCTGTAAGGACATACTTTTACGCAGGCCGCGCAGCTTGTGCATTTTTCAGGGTCCACGACCGCGGTAATCGCCTCGACATTGATATGCTTTGAGCTTAGAATAATTCCCGCTCGCGAGGCCGCCGCGCTTGCTTGCGTCACCGATTCTTTGACGTCCTTGGGGCTTTCGGCGCATCCGGCGAAGTAGACGCCTTTCGTGGTCGCATCAACCGGCTTCAGTTTCGGATGCGCTTCCATATAGAAACCGGATGTGTCGTTGGAAAGCGTCAGCAGCTTCTTAACCAGCTCGTTATCCTTGCGGGGAATGACTCCGACCGAGAGCACCACCATATCGAACGCGTGCTTTTCGTGCTTGGCGGTTTCGGTATTCTCGACAGTCAGCGTCAGCCGTCCGTTCGTCTGTTCCACACCGCCCGGAATGCCGCGAATGTATTTAACTCCCGATTCACGACTCTTGCGATACAGCTCTTCGAAGCCTTTCGCGAACGCGCGAATATCCATATAAAAAACGGTGCATTCCGAATCCGGATAGTGATCGCGCAGCAGCAGCGTATCCTTCACCGTGTTCATGCAGCAGATATTCGAGCAATAGGGATTGCCGCGTTTTTCGGAGCGCGAGCCCACGCATTGAATGAATGCGATCTTTTTCGGTCGCTGGCGGTCGGACGGCCGCATGAAATGGCCGTCGGTCGGACCGCCCGCGCTGATCAGCCGCTCGAATTCCAGCGAGGTGATTACATCGGCATGGCGGGTATAACCGTATTCATCGTAATCCGTCGGATCATAAACATCCATTCCGGTCGCGACGACAATCGCGCCCACCTTGACATTCAGGAAGGCGTCTTGCGCGTCATAATCGATGCATTTCTTGTCGCAGACATCCGCGCACTTGCCGCAGGCGATCGGATTGTTTCCCAGACAATCATCCATATCAATCAGATAAGCGGCAGGCACGGCTTGCGGGAACGGCAGATAAATCGCTTTTCGGGACGACAGTCCCTGTTGAAATCCGTCAGGACGCACGACGGGACAAACCTTTTCGCATTCACCGCAGCTTGTGCATTCGGTTTCATTCACATATCTTGCCTTGCGGCGAATGCGCACATCGAAGTTGCCGACATATCCGTGGACATCTTCGACTTCACTGTAGGCTAATAACTTGATTCGGGGATGCCGACCGGCATCCATCATTTTAGGTCCGAGAATTCATATCGAACAGTCCATCGTAGGGTAGGTCTTGTCAAGCATAGCCATCAGCCCGCCGATGCTGGGTTGTTTTTCCACCAGATAAACCTGATGGCCCGCATCCGCCAGATCAAGCGCGGCCTGAATGCCCGCCACTCCTCCGCCGATGATCAGCGCGGCGTCTGTGATCGGGACGCGCAGCTCTTCTTGTGGATGCAGATGACGGACCCGGGCAACGCCGCTGCGCACCAAATCCTTGGCCTTTGTCGTGGCTGCGTCATGCTCATGCGTATGCACCCAGGAGCAGTGCTCCCGCAGATTCACCATCTCGAGCAGGTAAGGATTCAGTCCCACCTCTTTCACGCACGCGCGAAAGGTGCCTTCGTGCATGATTGGAGAGCAGGATGCCACCACGACGCGGTTGAGGTTGTGTTCCTTGATGGCCCGCTTGATCTCATTCTGACCGGGGTCCGCGCACGTGTACTTGTTTCTCACGACGGCCACCACGTCGGGGATGGTCGCCGCGTATTCGGCAACCGCCGCAGTGTTCACCGTGCCTGCAATGTTCAAGCCGCAGTCGCAGACGAAGACTCCGATTCGCAAAGGGTCAGAGGACATACAGCAGTCTCCTTTTCCCATTCCATTTTATCATAATGTTGCGTTCAAATATAATTGATTCCACGTAAGCATGCTCGCCGAGCAGGGTTTAAGCGCCGTATAACAGTTATTCAAGATAACTTTGCGAGCGCGATACCCTGTCGGAACCTCAAGCAGTAATCCGCCGAGCCGGGCTACGCAATGAGAACGTATTGCAATCGAATCA
>JAHIZR010000321.1 GCA_018814465.1 bacterium
ATATGTTTGATGACAAGGAAAAGCAGTGCCGCCGCTCCGAGCGAGGCAAACACCAGAATCAAGAAGAATTTGCTGTGCGGCATCGTGTCCCACCATCCGCCGATCAATCCGCAAAGATAGTTACCGATGGCGGTGGCTGCGAACCAGCCGCCCATCATCATTCCCCGCATTTTAGCGGGAGCCACTTTATTTACGAGGGATAATCCCATCGGGGAAAGACAAAGCTCGCCAAGGGTAATCACGGCATAGGTGGAAACCAGCCAGCCTTCACCCACACGGCCGGTATCGCCGCCGGCGAGTCCGGCCGCTGTCATGATTGCGTAAGCCCCTGCGGTCAGCAGCATACCGATCCCGATTTTAGCAGCCGTGGACGGTTCAAGGTTCCGCTTGCGAAGGAGAGTCCAAAAGAACACCAGCAGCGGAGTGAAGAGCAGAACAAAAGCCGGATTAATGACCTGGAAAAGTTCGGGAGCCCAATTTGTGTCCGTGCAATCGCGAGCCCAGAAGGTGAGGGTAAACCCGTTCTGATGGAAGGCCATCCAGAAGACAATCACGACCCCGAATACGAGCAGAAGCGCATTGATGCGCGCGCGCGTCTGCTGCGGAGTCAGGGGAATCTCGTTGCGGTCGGCTTCCGACGCGGTTTTCATCGCCGCAACATCGCCGCTGATGACGTGTTTGCGGAACAGATTGAAAATCAGAAGTGAGAAGACCATCCCCACACCCGCCGCTCCGAAAGCATAGTGCCAGCCGAAGTTATTGCGGAGATAAGCGGCCACGATGGGCGAGAATAGCGCACCAACATTAATGCCCATGTAGAAGATATTGTAGGCATCATCGCGTTTTTCGGGCATATTGCGGTAGAGATTGCCGAGCAGGACGGAAATATTCGGCTTGAACAACCCGTTGCCAATGATAAGCAAGCCCAGTCCGAGAAAGAATGTCGGCAGCGGTGAAAAGGCAAGCGACAGATGCCCAAGCCCCATGAAAATACCGCCGATAAAAATCGCCCGTCCGAATCCAAGCCAACGATCCGCAAGAATACCTCCGAACAGCGGGCTGAAGTAGACGAGGGCGATATAGCCGCCGTAGATCTGTCCAACGGTTGCGGTACTGAAGCCGAGACTCTCGTTCATGTAGAGCGCGAGAATCGAAAGCATACAATAGAAGCTGAACCGCTCCCACATCTCGGTGAAAAAGAGCACGGGCAGTCCGGCAGGATGCTTGTGTTTGACGGGCGCACGCAAAGGCGCTGTGGCGATGGTCATAGGGATATCCCTATAGTTGATTTTTTGTCTATGAAATTCTATTTCCTGTCTGGGGGCAACAAAGGATTCCTAATCGCGGAACTTTCGTTCTGTCCGGTAAGGAGAATCAATAGGTTCTCAGCTCACCGATTTCCGCTTCAACCTTCTGCAATACCTTCCGCGCTTTCACAGCCGCCATCATGTTATTGTGATCCGGGAACAGCGGGCGATCCACATCCAGGAATTCGACAACCTCTCTGACAGCAGAGCGAGCCGCGCACGTTCCTCGTCCCGGTGTGAAATCACGAAAGTCCAGCGCCTGCGCCGCCGCGATAAACTCGATTCCCAACACACCGTAGGCATTTTCGAGTATTTGCGAGGTCTTGAGAGCGGTATTCCAGCCCATGCTGACAAAGTCTTCCTGATCCGCAGCAGCCGGAATGGAGAGAACGGATGCCGGAGCGGACAAGATTCGCTGCTCTACGATGAGCATGCAAGCGGTATATTGACTCAGCATATAGCCGGAAAACATCCCCGCGCCTTTGGTCAGGAAGGCGGGCAATCCCACACTTAGGGCTGAATTGAGCAGGCGATTCAGGCGGCGTTCCGATAGGACACATACCATGGCAATAGACGTTCCCACGGCATCAAGCGGCAGGCTGATCGGCGACCCCTGAAAGTTCGCTCCCGTAAGAACACGATCTTCATCCATCAGGAAGATCGGATTATCATTGACTCCGTTCAGTTCGGTCTCAAATTGCTGCCTGGCCCAGTGCAGTTGATCTCTCGCGGCGCCGATAACCTGCGGGGAGGAACGCATACTGTAGGCATCTTGAACCTTGACTTTGACCGCCCCGGTTGTCAGGTCGCTTCCCGCGATAACATTGCGGATATTTTCGGCGCTGGCAACGGCTCCTCGGAAACCACGCAGTTCATGCAGCCGGGATTCATAAGGCTTCATGTTTGCGAGCAGAGCTTCCAGCGACATCGCCGCGGCAATATCAGCTTGCTTGAGCCAGCGTTCCGCATCATAAATAATCTGACAGCCTGCGGAACTTATGAAATTGCTGCCGTTGATCGAAGCAGGGCCGTCACGCACTTCCAGTCCGGGAACCTTGATTCCCGCCTTATCCAGCGCTTTTGAGGTCGGCATTCGTTCGCCCTGATAGAAAGACTCGCCTTCGCCCATCAGAGATAAGGCGATCTGAGCCATCGGCGCCAAGTCTCCGCAAGCACCGACACTTCCTTTATTGCATACCACGGGTGTGACGCCTTTATTCAGCATGTCAACATAAGTTAGAGTGATCTCCGGCCGGCATGCTGAGTAACCTTGAGCGTGCACATTGATTCGCGCCAGCATCGCTCCGCGGACCCAGGGAATAGGCATCGGATCGCCGATTCCGGCGGCATGATTGAAAATGAGGTATTTCTGAAATTCCTTTGTTTGACTGTCGTCCAGCCGCACCTCCGACAGCTCCCCGATGCCGGTGTTCGTTCCATACATCGTTTCGCCGGCTGCCAGCTTGCGCTCAAGAAATGCCCGGCACGCCTTAATGCGCGCGATTGCTTCGTCGTCCAGCCGGATTTTATCCTCGCCTTTGGCGACTTTATTCAATGTTTCTATCGACAGGTTTTTTCCATTCAAAACAATCGACATGCATCGTTCTCCATCATGTAGTTAGTTCTCGTGGTGTTGGATTATAGCAGAATTGTGTGTAATGTGAGCGTGTTATCAGGGATCTTGTGCATAGCTGAAAGCAAGTATTGCAGTATCAGCGTGAGAAGGGACTGCCTGCGGATCGGTCGGATACTTCAGTCGCCTGTGATGAGGCCGAAGACTTGTTCGGTTAGATGATGCTCTGATATTTTGTGCCGGTTGGCATTGTGAGATAAGATGACGATTCTCAAGCGAGCTTCGCTGCTTGTTTGGCGGTTAAGTCATAAGCGAAAAAACCTGTGAGGTTTTGTCACAGGTCTTTTTTGGGGAGACAGCGGAATCGGATAATTCGTCTCTTTCCTGTGGACTATTGTAAACTACATAATTTCAGGACAATAGTCAAGACGATTTCGAAACCACTTTTCTACGTAAGTCTATATTCTGCGATAGGGTTTCCTCTCATTTTGGCACATTTACGGCATGGGAATCCGAGTCACTTAGGATCGAACCTGATCCACTGAATACTGCGATCGGAGTATCCACCCTCCCAAAACAGGTTGACTACCCAAAATCCAGCCGGATTGCCCGACGATAGTTGCGACGAAATTACCTGTTCCGTTGACCGTCAACAGCATTCGCTCATTAGGGAATCGTGACGGATGCTCCCTCCAATTCCAAATCCTGAATCGTAATTTCGCTTCCCGTTTCATCATAAAAATGCAATTGTTCCGCGGGGAATTCGAGGTTTGAAGTTCCTGCTGAGACAGCTTCGAATCGCAGGCGGCAGACTATTCCCGTTCCTGTGGTCATCTGCTGCTGTTGCTTTCGGGAGACTGCCGCGTGAACGATTGAATCTTCGACGCTCGCATACTCGATTGCGTCTGTGCCGAAGAAGCTCTCCTCGGCAACGGTCAGATACTCAAGATATGTCAGCATTGTTGGATTATAGACAAGCCGGAAACTCAAAGCAAACAGCGAATCCGGAATATCCTGCAGTACCACGTCGAGATCAATTTGCTCGCCCTGAGCGGCGGTGATTGTCGCGGGTGAAATGAAAAACGCGGGCAAGCCGGCACTCTGTTCAGTGTTATCATCGTCACTGCCGCAGCCGGAGAGAACTAAAAGAATTATTACTGAGAGCCAAAAGGTGATTATTTTCATAGCCTCACCTGACAAGCAGCATTTTTCGTACGGCTGAGAACTCCCCTGCCGTCATGCGGTAAAAGTAGATTCCACTTGGAGCATCCGCAAGGGAAAACGAAAAATGATGGTTCCCTTCAGTGAAATTCGCCTTGTCGATCGGCAGCGCCACCAGTCTGCCCAGAATGTCATTCACCCTTAGAGTAACCTGCGATGCCTGCGGCAGTACGAAGGAGATAGTTGTTTCCCCGTTAAAAGGATTAGGATAGTTTTGGCGCAGCTCGAATGTCCGGGCGGTCTGTGGTAATTCGTCCAGAATCGACTCTAACATTGCCTTCATTTCCCGAACGGTGTCGCTGTTTCCCCGGAGGGATTCATACAGCAATTGAAAGGCGGTCTGATGTAGGGATAGTACTGCCGGATCGGTAATATCCACTTCATATGAAGCAGTTGAAACCTCATGTGTGTTCTGCCAATTGACTCCTATCGCAATGATGTCTCGCTCATCGACGATGCCGTCGCCGTTTGCATCAGCGTACAATGCGGCAGGTTCATCCCACAATAGAGCGGCCTGCGGCATCCAGACATAGCTTTCATCCAATCGTGCCGGTCCTTGAGCTAAGAAATAAACTCCAACCGGCAGAATATCCTGAGCATCTACAACACCGTTATTGTCCGTATCGCCGGGGTACACGAAAGAGCTGGAAATCTGCAGTGAAACATTCAGATTCCGTGCTTCCGAAAAAGAAAGGAGTCCGGGAATTCGCCTGCCGATATCGACAGTCACATCCTGTTCGATGTTCGTTGTGAATTGCGCATCCGAATAAAGCTTGTTTTGATCGGCGAAAACGTGGGATTCGATTATAGGTCGCAGCGTTTCAGTCTTAGCGCTTACCGAATCGGTTGCGGCGGTTTGAGTAAGCAGCAGATCGAGATAGCTGATATAGATTTGCCGCAGCGAATCGTTTGACAGCAGCCGCCGTATCAACGGCCGGTGCTCCAGGTTCGAGGTTTGATACACATCCTGAGAAACGACATCCCATCCGTTCGTGTAAATCCCGAACGACTCGTTCACATCCCAAGGCAGAAAAGTCAGCTTGTCCGATACAGGATCGTGATATAGATAGAAATTTCTTCCCGACCCGGTATAGCTGTCAAAACTGGACAGCACCATGTTGAACGCGAAAGCGCGCAAGCAGGCGTCAATGTCAAGCAATGGGTCAAGCGATGAGATCGCACTCTCATCAGACGAATTGTTGAGTGCATCGAGCATTGCCAGCAGATCACCCCAGTCGTTGACATCTTCGTTCGTTTTCAGCTCGAACTCATCCGCGTACAGTTCCGCGCCGTCTCCATACCACTGCATCGTTGCGCCGTTGTTGCTGGCCTTGAAGAGATTGCCAGAGTTATCTTCAAAGTGATCTTCAAGAAAGGTCTTGTCGATTTCTTCAACCAATATATAGAAACCGAGAAGCTCGCCATTGACAAACACATCCGCATAAGCTGTTCGCGGCGCCGGCAGAATGCTGCGCGCGATGCCGTAGGCAATGGTCTCGCGCATGAAGCTTGGATCGCTCACGCCGTTTTGCATATTCAATCGTTTAATCCCGCCAAGAGACTGTCCGGAGAAAAACTCGTCGAATTTCAGTTGCAGCGGCTTCTTGGGTGTGTTGCTTGACAATGTATACGAGGAATTCCCCTTGTAACGGATTCCGGTGCTGTCCCGCACCATACCATCGAAGGTCAGCCTGACTGGCATGTACTCCTTATCCAGAACCTCGAAATTATAAGTCAGCGAATCCTGCCAGTCTGAGATATAGAATTCCAGATTGATGGTATGAATCAGGGTGTCGCAAAAGATCGTCAGCTCAGGTTCGATTGATGGAGCATCGTTTACATTCGCCTCTCCCGGCGTGGGATACATTTCGCGGTATTCACCGGTTCCATCGGGATAGCGGCCATAGCTCACATCCGCTCGCTGCACTCCAAAATCGATCTCATCGACAATACCATCACCATTCGATAAAATGAGAACCTCTCCATCCGCGAATAGTCTGAAGTTCGTATGCAGTCCGTCCTGATCTTCGTCATCGTCAGCCCAGAGCATCATAAATTCCCCCGGTGCAAGAAACGTATCCGGCAGACTCCATTGCTGTAAATCATCTTCGTTGTCCGTAAGATAGAATCCGGAAAGCATCAGCGTTTCTTCACCGAAATTATAGAGTTCTATCCAATCATCGAACTCTCCATCCTGATCCGGCAAGGTTACAGTGTTGGCGGCAAGAAACTCATTAATCGCGATTGTCTGCGCTGATGTTA
>JAHIZR010000322.1 GCA_018814465.1 bacterium
ACGGAGGGAATGATTCCATATACGACAATTAATGCAACAACTGATGGTCGTGATGAACCGGAATTCTGCGATTTCGCCTCGTATTCGCATATCGAATCCGATGTCTGGTTCCTGTACTTCGCTTCGTGCAGCGGACTTGCCTTAGTCGATCTCTGTGACAGTGACTACGACACCAAGATTGCCGTTTACCCCGGTCCCGCATGTGATTATTCCACCGATCCGATTGCATGCAATGACGACTTCTGCGATCTTCAATCACTTGTTGAATTCCCTGCTACTTTCGGAGAGGTATACCTGATTCGTATCGGAGGATATGTTGGGTATCAAGGCAGCGGCAATATGTTTATTACTTGTGGCGAGCCTGTCGCAAGAACCAAAACACCGCCCCCGATGCACAAACATCCGAGACATAAATAGTCGAAGCAAGCTAACAAGAAAAGCCGGTGCAATGTACCGGCTTTTCTTGTTTATGTTTTTCTATGTATATCTCAAAATATCAGAGGAGGATCGACATAAGCCTCGCCGAGCCGGGCGTCCCCGCCCGGCTCGGCGAACTCTTTTCACTACAGTGTTTTTGAGATATGCTGTAATCAAGTTCCTTTTCTGCTGCGATAGTACCAGATTATAAGCCCGATCCATGCCAGAAAAGACAACGTGAAACCATAGCTGAACGAGGCGGGTTTATAAGCAAGTGCGACTTGGTGTTCACCCGTTGGAAGCTCAACGGCCAGCAAGCCCCGATGGTTCTCGAGTCTGAAGTCCCCTTCTACCCTCCAGCTATCCCTGAAGTTCTGATTGATCACCAGTAAGTTTTCCTGCGGTGTATTCACATAAAACCGCAGTTCATTGGGACTCCACCAAGTCTGTTCGCAGTGAGCCTCCTCCGGCGATGCCAGCAGATATTGATATTCAGCATCAATGCGAAGCGCCTCGGATTGCGGAAGTGGAGACTCCTCAAGTCCCAGCACGCTTCCCTGATTCACACGCGGATAAGCATACATTCTGTTGGGATCGCCCCGCCGCTGTTGAAATGTTTCCGAGACCTGATCCGTGGGCGGCGGCAGGTGAAATGACTGTTCGAACTGCCTGCGATTAAAATTGACCGGATCCAGCAGGATGCCGAGCAGCAGGATCAAACCGGCTCCTTGCGCCAGATAAATTCCGAGTCTGTTCGGCAGACGGCCGCGAATCGAATTCTGGAGAGCTGTCAGAGCCAAACCGGCGATCGGCGCCAGGAAAAACAGCGCGGAAAGAGTATAGCGTGACGGCACGCGCAAATTCTCAAACAGCGGCAAATTGCTGAGCAGTGAATAGGGAGCGAACCAGCTCCACTTGCCGAGTGAAAGCAAAAGAAAGAAAGCGGCTCCCATCCACAGTATTGTCTTGCGCTGAAAGCGGAACCAGAAACTTGCCAGCAGCAGCAAGGCAACCGCCCATCCCAGATAATTTCCGTATTCCGGCCACTCCCATCCGTGATCTGCAAACAGCCTGTCCGAATGCCGAATCATCAGCACATATAAGAGATCATCAAGCCCCATTCGATCATGGTCAACGGTTGCGCGAGGGAATCGGTTGATATATTCCAATACCGGGAGCAGGCGTACGGCGGCAAGAGCGAACACGCTGGCGCCAAGACCAAGCAGTGCGGCGATCGGCCGGAAGTTTTTTTTTGCCGCTGATTCACCCGCGGCGATTACACCGAGAATCATGAACAGCCACGGCAGCGTATAGACTCCCCAGTGCACTGCCACCCACGCGCCGCCGATTGCCGCGAAGGCGAAGCAGTGAAAACGATCTAGTCCCTTCAGGAAAAAGAGAGCGATCCAAGGATAGAGACTGACCGCGGCAAAACCCCAGTGGCCTCCGCCGACATGTTGCGCAAACCATCCCGAACAGCCATAGATTAGTCCACTCAGGCAGGCTCCGGCGGCGGACGCTCCCCAATGGCGAGCAAGGCGATACATGCCCGTTACACCGATCAGAACGAACAGGGCGACTCCCAGCTTCAGTCCTAAGGCAGTCCCCATCATCAGCGTTAGAAGTGTTGTCGGTGATAAGACGGTCGATTGCGGATTAGCCAGATGTTCCGCTCCCCCGAAGTAGTAGGGATTCCAGAGCGGCATCTGAGCGAATTCCAGGATAGTCTTGCGCGTAACTTCTTCGAGAAAGAAAAAATAGCCCCAGTCCCGCGTGCTGCCCCACGCCAAAGGTTCATCGAACAGCGGCAGCACATACCAGACTGCTGCGGCAAGCGCAGCGACGACAAACCAGCGTTCTGAATTCAGGAATGGACTCCGGATAGTTGTCCGGATCAGTGAGTGCTTTTCCGGTTTCATTTTGATTTTGCTCGGAACACCCAGTGTTCGCTCGCCAGATAGTTCAGCGCGCTTCCCACGGCGATTCCGGCCAAATTGGCGATTCGATAGTCGATATCAAACAAGTAGACAAGCCCGGTCAAGACTACGATATTTCCGACAAAGGCACTCAAGGCTGTCGCGGCGTGATACTCAATGACTTTGCGAAACCAGATGCGTGATGATCCCTCAAAATCGTAGTGCCAGGTCCAAAGGCTGTTGAGAATAAAATTGCTCATGATTGAGCACTCAATGGCAATCGCGCTGGATAAAATCAGGGGCAATCCCGCCGTGCCATGAAGCAGCATCAGCAATCCCTGGTTCACCACGACGCCGCTTGCTCCGACCAGTCCAAAGCGGATAATTCGTCCCGTAGTTGAGCGCATTGCCGGGCGGGATGTCATGGTCTGGGACTCCGGGGATCGCTTAACGGTCGCGGCGATGACGCATCTGTCCAGAGTCGGATCGTCCAGAACAACAGTCCCAGCAGGCACAAGTTGCGCGATATCATCAGCAGCACCGCCCACCATTCAAATCTCAGCAATTCCCCGAAGTTGAACGGGAAGACGGAGGTGGTGAACAGTGCGACTCCGATCCAAAGCACACCCCATCCGGTCTTATCACTGACAACTACAAACAGCAGCGATACAATCGGTATCAACCACAGCAAGAACTGCGGCAGGAATGTCATTGTGGAGAGCAGAAAGATTAAAAGGTGCGCGAGGATCCCGCAACTGATCCAACATTTGGTTTCGCACGACCGTGTAGTACGGCGGAATACAATAAACCACGCATAGATCCCAACTGCGGCGGCGATCGCAACCGCGATCAGCCCGGCGAAAGTAACGGCTGGACCCGCCAGACGACCGGCGCCGGTGGAAAAATCCACAACCGCATCGAACCCGAACCAGCGGGCAAGCAGCACA
>JAHIZR010000323.1 GCA_018814465.1 bacterium
ATTATTGTTTGTATGCAAAATATAATTCAGAGGAACCGTTCAGTCCGAGGATGCTCCGCAGAAAGCTGATCGAACCTCGCCATCCTCCGCGCATCAGTCTCATCGCTCCCCCCTGCTCCGACAAAACGCAGTGGTAGAAAGCATCGAAGGCAATAGCTCCCGCGCGTACCGGACGAAAACCGGATCGCATCAGCAATTCCATCATTACCTTCGGTCGGAAATGATAAAGATGCCGGGGCGCATCCCACGCCACCCAGTTGCGGCCGTAAACTTGTGCATCCCACGATGCGGGATTCGGCACTGCGATGGACAACCTGCCGTTCTCGGCCAAAAGGCGATGCGCGATAGTTAGGTTATCCCGCAAGCGGTGGACATGTTCCAGCACGTGCCAGAAGGTGATTAACGCATAGGGTCCGGTCTCAGCGGAAGCCTGCTCGATACCGCCCTGCCGCACATTCAGTCCAAACTTATCACGAGCGTATTCCGCGGCTCGCGGATCGGGTTCGACGCCATAGGCTTGAAAACCGCGGCGTTTCAGTTCCAACATGAACTCCCCGGTTGCGCAGCCGACATCCAAAGTCTTCGAACCGCTTTTCAGATTCTGTACGACTCGTGAAGCTTTTCTCCGAATCGAAAGCGGTCTTGCCAGCCGATAAAGCCTCGAGGATAACGACTTGGCTTCGCTGTTGGACCCGAACGGATCATACTCCTCGGTCGCATAGAATGCCGCGATTGAGTCGGCATCGGGGCGCGGATTTAGAAAGAGCAGTCTGCACTCGGCGCATTCCACTATGCTGTAGAGTCTGCCGGGTTCCACCTGAAACCGGTCGTCAACATTCAGGAAAGTATTGTGCCGGGTTCCACCGCAAGCAGGGCAGGCAATCGATTCGTAAGTCAATGACACCTGCACTCGATTCTACAGGATCATCTCCAGCCCTAAGGATAGAATTCGGTCGACAATAAAGACCGCGATCGACAGGATCAGCGTCGTAATCAGGACCACTCGCGCTGATTCGATAATTTCCGCGCGTGTAGGCCAGGTCACTTTGCCCATCTCTATCTTAACCGATTCCAAATAGCTGAAAAATTTCGAAAACATCTGTTGCCCTTAGTGGGTTAATTTCATGCACGGCAGGAGGGACTCGAACCCCCAACACCCGGTTTTGGAGACCGGTGCTCTACCAATTGAGCTACTGCCGTCTGTATGACCGGTCGGCAAATCTGTCCAACCGTCGAACTATTTCACCTATCTGCATTCACACAGACCGCTGCCAGGTTTTTTCCGATAACATTTTGCAGCAGCCCTCTATCAAGGAGTCGGCTCACCGGGAAAATCATGCGATCATAGATCCAAAGCGGTGCAATGCGGACACGCCCGCTGTTGCCGCCCAGATACTTATACAAGAGCGAAACACCCACCCCCAGAGAATCCGCATAATGCAGAGATTGTATCTGAAATCCGGCATTTGTAATCGCTGATCTGAGCGACGATCTTGTATAGCGCCTGAAATGACCGACTGCGCGATCCATACTCGAATACAAGAATGGCAGTGCGGGGACATAGATCAGCAGTTTGCCGTTCGGTACAAGTTTTGAACGAATCTCGGCAAGCATCTTCACATCCTCCCGGACATGCTCAAGGACATTCATGCAGTAGGCGAACTTATACTCGCCGTTCCGGATTTCCTCGATGGACTGTACCGCCTCGAAATCGCTCCGCAGATACTCAAGTTGTTGCTCGTCCGTCTCGACACAGACAACATCTTTCCCGGCATCCTTCATCATCCTTGCGAAAAGACCGATACCGGCGCCGATGTCAAGGAGTTTTGTCGCTTCAGAAGCTTCCTGTAGAGCGAGTTCCGATAGAAAGCTGTTGTAGTTCCTTGCATGCAGCATCGAGAGCAGTTGCTCATTACCGGAATAGGCGGCGGTTTGTTCAGTCATAACGGGAATCCCGATACTGAGGAATCCGCGCCGCGCTTCGCCATAGTATTGACAATCGGCGTCAAGTCGATAAAGGGAGTCGGATCTTACTCGATAATCTTGGTGACACGACCCGCGCCGACGGTACGACCGCCTTCGCGGATAGCGAAACGAAGTCCTTCGTCCATAGCGATATCGGTGATCAATTCCACACGCATCGTGGTATTGTCGCCGGGCATCACCATCTCAACGCCTTCCGCCAGCTTGATTGCGCCGGTTACGTCGGTCGTACGGAAGAAGAACTGCGGACGATAGTTATTGAAGAATGGAGTGTGGCGTCCGCCCTCGTCGTGTCCCAGAATATAAACCTGTGCTTCGAACGTCTTGTGCGGCTGAATAGATTTCGGAGCAACGATTACCATGCCGCGTTCAAGTTCGTCTTTGTCCACACCGCGCAGCAGCAGACCGGCATTATCACCAGCCATGCCTTCATCGAGCAGTTTGCGGAACATTTCAACACCGGTACAAACGGATTTCTTATGCGAACCCAGTCCGACGATTTCAACTTCATCGCCGACATGAATGACGCCGCGCTCGATACGGCCGGTCCCTACCGTGCCCCGGCCGGTAATGGAGAACACGTCTTCGACGGGCATCAGGAACGGCTTGTCAATATCGCGAACCGGATCCGGAATATACGAGTCAACCGCGTCCATCAGTTCGATAATAGCCTTCGTCTTCTCTGCGTTTTCGGGATCGGACAGCGCTTCCAGCGCGGACCCCCGGATGACAGGGATGTCATCTCCCGGGAATTCGTAGCTCGAAAGCAGTTCGCGAACTTCCAGCTCGACGAGATCGAGTAGTTCGGGATCGTCCACCTGATCGCACTTGTTCAGGAAAACGACCAGCGCGGGCACGTTCACCTGACGAGCCAGCAGCACGTGCTCGCGAGTTTGCGGCATGGGACCATCGGCGGCGGAGACAACGAGGATCGAACCGTCCATCTGTGCGGCGCCGGTGATCATGTTCTTAATGTAGTCGGCGTGTCCGGGGCAGTCCACGTGAGCGTAGTGACGCTTCGCGGTTTCGTACTCGGAATGGTGGACATTAATGGTTAGTCCGCGTTCCTTCTCTTCCGGAGCGTTGTCGATGTCGTCATACTTCTCGGCTTTGGCCAGACCTTTTAGGGCGAGAATATGAGTAATCGCGGCGGTCAAAGTAGTTTTGCCGTGGGCAACGTGGCCGATGGTGCCAATGTTGACGTGGTTTTTTGTGCGTTCGAATTTGGCTTTAGCCATGCTCGATAGCCTCCTTAAAGAGTCCTATGCTTAATGAATTAAATGAATGATTTCTATTGGGTGACCGGGAATCTGGTACCGGTCGACGTTGTTTCCTGGGTCTGATGACCGATCTTCGAGCTCGTGAACGGGATTGAACCGTTGACCTCGTCCTTACCAAGGACGCGCTCTACCATCTGAGCTACACGAGCAATCATGCAACATATTGATAAGCCAACGGTTCCGGAACCGGATTGTTGCATTGTTGTTGGCGATAGAGCGGGCGACGAGACTCGAACCCGCGACCCTCAGCTTGGAAGGCTGATGCTCTACCAACTGAGCTACGCCCGCATGAAACCTTTTAAATGTCAAACAGCCTCAAATGGATGCACCACCTCCGTGTAGTGCACATTAAGACTACAAAAATCAATCACTAAACTAAATAAGTGATGAGATATATTTGATGTGGTGGCGGGTGGATTCGAACCACCGTAGGCGTTCGCCAGCAGATTTACAGTCTGCCCCCTTTAGCCACTCGGGCACACCACCTTATTCAAAATGAGAGTACTAAATGGGCAGATTAAGTGCTTTATATCAAGCTGGTTACGTAGAGCTGGTGACAGGAGTCGAACCTGCGACCCGTTGATTACAAATCAACTGCTCTACCAACTGAGCTACACCAGCAAATATATAGCACCCCAAAAAATGCAGACTCCAAGTTAAGAACATTCCAGTATTTTGTCAAGCTTGAAAACGGGCCTTGCGGCCCATTTTTTGACAGATTTTAGGGTGCCTCGGGCTTTTCCCCGGGATGCCTCTCCTTACTTCCTCCGCCAGACGGTCATGCCTCCCGGCCTGTCTTCCAACACGATCCCCTGCTCGGCAAGTGAGTCCCGAATCCGGTCCGCCTCAGCCCAGTTCTTCGCGGCCCTGGCTTCATCCCGTTGCCTGACCAGTGAATTGATTTCGATATCATCGCAAACCACACAGGTTTCCATCTCATCGGAAAAAAGGAATCCCAACACGCTGTCGAAGCGGCGCAGCGCCGCCATTGCGATTGCCCGTTCCTCCGGTCCGATCCCGCCATCAGCGCAGGTCTTATTCAAATCCCGTACGAGATTAAAAACCGCTGCTAATGCTTCAGGATAATTCAGGTCATCATCCATTGCCATCTGAAACTCGGTTTCTCGCAGCGCAATGATATCCTTCACCTCCTGTCCCGCTCCACTCCCTGTCGCCAGTTCCTGATTCCGCACACAGCTGTCCAGCCGCGCCAGCGATGCGCGCACCGCTTCAAGTGAATTGATACTGAAATTCGTGCGCTGACGATAATGTCCGGCTAACAATGCGAAACGGATTTCACGCGGCTTCCAGCCCTTCTCCAATAAATCGTCAAGAGTATAAAAATTATTTAGTGACTTCGACATCTTCCCGCCGTCGATCAGCAGGTGTTCCGAATGCACCCAATAGCGCGCCAGCCTTTTCCCCGTGGCGCCTTCGGTTTGCGCGATTTCGTTTTGATGATGCGGGAAGATTAGATCCACCCCGCCTAAATGAATATCGAAATCCTCCCCTAAATACCGCAATGACATTGCCGAGCATTCGATATGCCAGCCGGGGCGGCCTTTCCCAATTGAAGTTTCCCAAAAAACATCCCCGTCCTCTGCTTCATATCCCTTCCAGAGCGCGAAATCACGAATATCCTCTTTCTCGTATTCATCGGATGCCACGCGCTCGCCCACCATCATCTCTTTCATGTTCAGGCGGGCGAACTTGCCGTAAGCGGGAAAAGCGCCTATCTTATAATAATAGGAGCCCTCCGCTTCATAAGCGATTCCTTTTGTCTTTAGTTCTTCGACGAGATGAACCATGTCTTCGATGTGCTCGGTCGCGCGCGGATACAGGTCAGCGGGAGTGATATTCAGCGTTTTGCAGTCATTGAAGAATGCTTCCGCATAGCGCGAAGTATAATCCCGAAGTGGAATTCCTTCCGCATGCGCTCCTTTGATAGTCTTGTCATCGATATCGGTGATATTCATCACCCAGAATACGTCGTATCCCTTGTATGCGAGATAGCGCCGCAGCAGGTCGGAAAACATGAAGGTTCGAAAATTCCCGATGTGCGCGCGGGCATAGACCGTCGGGCCGCAAGTATACATTTTCACCTTGCCCGGCTCGCCCGGAACGAACTCGTCGAGATGGCGGGTCAGCGTGTTATACAATCGAAGGGAAGTCATAAAATTCTGAATAGAGTTGAAGCTGTCAGGATGTGGGAGTGTTTTTGGAAAGCAGCGCGTTGCGCAAGCGAAATAAATAATTCAAGCCTGAAAGTATCAGCATCGCGGAAGATGCCAGTACCAGCACTCGCGGATTGATGAAGGGTGATAATTCCGGTGACGGCCAATAAATCGTATAAGAGATCAGCGTAATCGCCACCAGTCCCATCGCGAATTTGCCGATGAAATTGGATTTCATGACGATCCCCGTTTCCCGATAGGCGATGTACGCCCCGACGACGATGGTCAGATCGCGCACGAGCAGCAGCACGAGAAACTCCCACGCCAGCGGATTCTCCCGCCACGGTAAAGCCAGAAAAAACGCGAGGCAGCCCAGCCAGGTCTTGTCGGCGATCGGATCCAGCACGCGTCCCCAGTCGGACTCCAAATGAAACCATCGCGCGATCAGACCGTCAAGTATATCGGTGAGCAGCGCGCCTCCCATCACCACCAGCGCCCAGAAGTTGCCGTTCTCATCAGCCCCTTTGCGCAGAAAAATAAAGAGCGGAATCAGCAGCAAAATCCGCCCGATACTGATCATGTTGGGCACCGTCCAGAACTGATGACGTGACAGAGTGGAGGTCATCTCGATCGTGGAAGGTGTTTCAGCGCGTTTATCGGATTCCCGAGGCGGCATGACGACGGATTTACTCAATGGATTTAAGGACTTTTTCAAGTTCGGCGCGTGCCCATTCACGATCGGGCTCGGCCAGTTGGCTCAACTGCTCGGGCGATTTCAACGGCAACGGATAGTTGCCGGTGAAACAGGCGTCACAATAATGCGCGGGAGTTTCCTGGGTTGCGCGATGCATGCCCTCGACCGAAAGATAAGCGATCGAGTCGACACCCAGATAGTCTCGAATCTCATTTACATCGCACCAAGCCCCGATCAATTCCCGCCGGGTCGGGAAATCCATCCCGAAGAAACAGGGCCATTTGACGGGCGGCGAAGCGATACGGATATGCACTTCCTTAGCTCCGGCTTTGCGCAGCGTATTAACTAATTTCTTCATCGTCGTGCCGCGCACAATCGAATCGTCAACGACAACGACCCGTCTGTCTTTCAGCACTCCTTCCACCGGGTTAAACTTAATCCGCGAATGAAATCCGCGCATAAAGGGCGAGGGGTTGATGAATGTGCGACCAATATAGTGATTGCGAATAAGTCCGATTTCATATTTCAAACCGGAGCGGCTGGCATAACCGATCGCGGAAGTGTTCGATGAGTCGGGAATCGCGATGACAATGTCGGCGTCCGCCGGCGACTCTTCGGCCAGGATCTTGCCCATCTTTCGGCGTACTTTATCAACCGAGGTGCCGAAGATTTTGCTGTCGGGACGGGAAAAATAAATCAGCTCGAAGATACAATGATGAAGTTCCGGCTCCGCGAATCGCTGTGAGGCAAGCCCTTTGGCGCTGATCGTTAAGATTTCGCCGGGTTCGATATCCCGTTCATATTGGGCGTCAATAATGTCCAGCGCGCAGGTTTCCGAAGCGACCACGTATTTCTCCCCTCTTCTGCCGAGGCAAAGCGGTTTGAAGCCGTGCGGATCTCTGGCGACGACCATCTCAGTTGGACTTAAGAACACGAGCGAGTAAGCTCCGCGCACCCGCTTGCAGGCATCCGCGACCCGGTCAGCAAGCGTCGCGCCATTCGAACGGGCGATGAAGTGAACGAAAACCTCGCTGTCACACCCTGTCTGGAAAATCGCTCCCAGTTTTTCCATTTCTTCATGAAGTTCGCGCGCATTGGTCAAATTCCCGTTATGACCGACCGCCAGAGGTCCGTCTTTAGTGCGAACGACAAGCGGTTGAATGTTATCATGAGTTGAACTCCCGGATGTCGAATAGCGAACATGCCCGATCGCTGCATTCCCTTGCAGCTTCTGGAATCTTGACTGATCCTTGAAAACGTCCGCGACCAGCCCCATTCCTCTCGCGTGATGGAGCTCGGTGCCGTCAGCCGACACGATTCCCGCGGATTCTTGCCCTCGATGCTGCAGGGCAAAAAGCCCCAAATAGGCCAGTTCAGGCGCTTGCGGATGTCCGAAGACACCCATAACTCCACAAAATTCCCGCGGTTTGTCCATCCGAAATAATACTCTCCAAATTTGGAATAGACAATAAATATAATCCAAATATGTTATTATGTCAATTCAGTGCCCGATATATTCTGCAGGTTCCCCGGCAATTCTTCTCTTGATAGTAGTGGGATGGATAGGTATCTTTATATTTTACCGCTCACGGTGCTAAATCTTCACATTATACATGTTCACTCCCTTGATGGATGAACATTAAGTAAATATAAACAAATAATTAACGCATCTGAGTGAAGCTGACGCTTCCTGAAGTCAGCTCCCAAACATGGAGGAAAGACTCGCTTGAAAACGCTTATTACCGGCGGAGCCGGATTCCTCGGCCTGCATACCGCTCATTGTTTTGCCCAAAATGGCTGGGAAGTCATTGTTACAGACATCGCGGATTTTTTCGAAGAGGAATTCCCAAAAGGTACAAAATATTTTCGACATGACGTTCGTGACCGTGAGGGTCTCGATAAGATTCTGAAAGAGAATCCTGTCGACGTAATCATTCATGGAGCAGCGGCTCTGCCCCTTTGGAAGCCCTCCGAGATTCATGATATCAACGAAAACGGAACCCGCACCGTGCTTGATGCGGCTAAAGCCGCCGGAATCAAGCGCGTCGTCTTCATCTCATCCACGGCTGTCTACGGAGTTCCCGACCATCACCCACTCTTCGAAACCGATCAGTTGATCGGCGTCGGTCCCTACGGTGAAAGTAAAATCGCCGCTGAAAAAATCTGCGAAAGCTACCGCACCAAAGACTTCTGCGTCCCGGTGATCCGGCCCAAGACTTTTATCGGGACTCATCGCCTCGGCGTCTTTCAGATTCTCTACGATTGGGTTGAATCCGGCAAACGCATCCCCATGATCGGCAACGGCAAAAACCGCTACCAACTGCTGGAAGTTGATGACCTTGCCGATGCGATCTTCCTCGGGGCTACAGTCAATGCGGAAAAAGCCAATGATACCTTCAATGTCGGCGCGGAAAAATATATGACCGTCCGCGAAGATATGGGCGCTATGTGTGACTATGCCGGCAACGGTGCGCGTCCCTGGGGAACCCCGGCTAAGCCGATTAAGTTCTTCCTGATTATCTTTGAAGCCTTAGGTCTGTCCCCTCTCTATAAGTGGGTCTACGGCACCGCCGATCAGGATAGTTTCGTCTCCATTGACAAAGCCAAGAAGGTCCTCGGCTGGTCGCCGAAGTATTCCAATGCCGAGGCGCTCATTCGCAGTTATAAGTGGTATCTCGATCACAAGCACGAAATCGCGCAGGGCACCGGCATCACCCATCGTATCGCCTGGAAGCAGGGCATCCTTGCCTTCTTTAAGAAGTTTATGTAAGCATTCGCAATCGCTTTCCACTAAGGAGCCGCTATGAAACATCGCTTGCAACTCCTCTTGCTGTGCCTCGGATTCGTCTTCGCGGCTCTTTGGATTGCTCTCCCTGCTCATGCGACGGTCCCCTGGACTGCCGAGCAGATCGCCGAATACGAACGGACTCATCCGCCGCTCCCCTTCTCGCCCGAACGACTTGAACGACCCGGCGCTTCACTTGGCACGCTCGACGACCCGGTTTACTTCGAGGAATTCGTTCAGACCTGCAATTTTCTGACAACATTACAGAATTTTAATCCGGGAACCGACTACGGCGGCATGCGCGAAGGCGAAGTCGGCAGTGATTTTAATATCATTCAGACCGACAACACGCAGGAAGCCATTCGCGACTGGTGCCAGTACGCCCTCTGGACGGGAGATACCGCAACCTTCAGCGCGAATGTCAGAGCCGCCTGGGTATACTGCAACATCCACACAGCTTGGACGGAAGAATCAGAAGGTGGCATTTATTATCGAGACCACAACTGCGGCTGGGGTATTGAAGCAGCAATTCTCTTTCTGGCCGCCTATGGTGACACATCGCAGAATGTCTATGCCGACGGCTGTTGTGCCCATATGGCAAACCATGATTTCGACGGGACTAATCTGGCCTGCTTCGCCTATGCCCTTGGTCTCGGCGGAATGTATCAATGGGCTGTCTACAGAAATCATCAGGATTGGATCAGCCATGCCATTCAGCAGGGCTTCGCGCTGCGCGACTGGCTCAGCGAAAGTCCCGCTCGCATCCGCAGTACCAGTTGGGCGCTGTCCGGCGGCACTGCTGTCTGGGGACTCTGCCGCAGTCTGTTTGCCGCTTATCCCGATACCGGTCGAGCATGGGTACAGGAATACGGAGAACAGCTTCCGATGGCTTCGGAAGTCACTGCGTCATCATGGTACAACTCCTTCAAATGCTGGAACAGTAACGCGACTTATGCTTGCTACGAGCTGACCGATAATCCTGTCTTCCTCAACCGCGTCGCCGACTACGCGGAGGATCTTTTAAGTTTCGATGTCGACGATGACGGCGGCATTCCCCCCGGCACCTGCTGTATCGAGGATGCTAACGATCATTCCTGGGTCAGCGCTTATATGGCATGGATGGCCTTAGGCAATATGATTGGCGGTGTCAGCCGGTTTATCAGCCCCGATCCCTCCGTGCCTTATCCCGCTGGTGTTCCTCTTCCCGTTGTTGTTGAAGTTCAAAATCCGCGGCTTGAATCAGCCTCCGGCAGCGTCCAGATAACCGGTTACGAAATAAGTGCCACTGCGCCTTTCAATATCGAAGGCGGAGCAAGCATCGAACTCCCAATTACTCAGCCCTGGGAGCTTCCCGATGATAATACTCTGCCCGAGGAAAACTCGCTGACACTTATCGTCGAATTGATCTATCCCGCGGAGACTCTCGTCGATACGACGATCACTCAGTTCGATATTCGCCGTCAGATTGATATCGCTGGTGAAATTCGCGGCGAATTCGATGAAATGGAAATGCCGCCCTGCCGCATCGAATTCTCGAACATCGAGCGGCCCGATACCGTCTATGTCCCCTTCCCGACTCAAACCGGTATCACCTATACCAGCGGCGATGTTCCATTATTCACAGGCGATGTCCGCATCCGGGTGATTCCTCCCGTTCGTTATACGCTAAAGGACACGATAGTTAATATTCAGACTGTCGACCAAACTGAGCTCATTGATCTATTCCTTACAACCACCGAGCTTGTCCTCGTTGATGACGATAACGGCGCCGCCTATGAGACCTATGTTGCCGCATCCTTGGACTCGCTTGGTTTCAACACAAGAGTCTGGGACCAAACACTCGAATCTCTGACAGATCCGGACTTTGTTCAGACGATGATCTGGCTGACCGGAGGTGACGCGCAGAGCGGTCCGGCTGGCACGGTTATCGATGCACAGGAACAAACACTAATCGAATCGTTCTTAAATAGCGGCGGTAAGCTTTTGCTTTCCGGACAGGACATCACGGACGTGCTTCGCGATGAACCGTTTCTCTCGGATATTCTGCACTGCACCGCCGATGATGATTCGGTTAATCGCATTCCCATCGGTGGAACCGGCTTGGATCCGGTCTTCGGCAATGTTTATATTGTCCTCGGATCAGGCGGTGCCGCTTCAAATCAATACAGCACTTCCTCTATGGTGCCATTGGAGAGTGCCGAGACGATTCTTCTATTTCCAATGGGTGAGACCGCCGCCATTAAAGGCATCCATGGCGCAGGCCGCTTCATCTTCACCGGATTCGGTATTGAAGGCATCCCTTTCACTAGCAGTTTCACAGACCGTACGGAATTCATCGATCTTTGTTTGGATTGGCTGAACGAAACCGCGCGCGCGAATGACTTGCCCCCGCTGCTGCCGGAATCAATTGCACTGTATCAGAACTATCCGAATCCCTTTAATCCGACGACGACCATTCAGTTCTACGCGCCTCCCGGTACTGCTTCGCTGTCCTTGATCGTTTATGATATTCTCGGACGCGAAGTTGTCAGCTTGCTCAAGACTCAGCCTGAGCGCGGTATGATCTCGGTTGAATGGGATGGCCGCACGAACTCGGGACGGCCTGTATCAAGCGGAACCTACATCTACAAACTGACGGGCAGCAATAAGAGCATCTCACGTTCCATGAAATTGCTGCGCTGAGACTGCCGTGTCTAGTCTCTTTCGCTTTCGGCGCAAGAATCCCGGTCAGGTAATCGCCTGGTCAACTTACGATTTTGCGAACTCCGCGTTCGCGACAACCATTCTCGCGGTCATCTTCAGTAAGTACTACGCGGGAGTCGTGGCGGGGGGAGCCGAAGGAGTAAAGCTTTTCGGAACGAAAATCCCCGGCGCAACGATGTTCACGATCTTTGTTGCGGCGGGAATGATTGCGATTGCGCTCGCGACTCCGATCTTGGCGGCGCTGTCGGACTTAAGCGGACTCAAACGGCGCATGTTGACTATGCACGTGATTATCGGCGCGCTGGCGACTTTCGCTCTGTCCGGCATTGCGGAAGGCGACTGGCTGATCGGCGGTCTGATATTCGTCGTTGCACAATTCGGTTTTGCCGGGGGCAATGCCTTTTACAACGCGATGATCTACGATATCGCGGAACCCGAGGACTTCGGCAAAGTCTCTTCTATTGGCTGGGCCTGGGGCTATATCGGCGGCGGACTGCTCTTGTTCCTGAACCTTGTTATGCTCAAGTTTCCGCAAAGTCTGGGATTTCCTGAAGATTTTTTTAC
>JAHIZR010000324.1 GCA_018814465.1 bacterium
CTCCGAAAGTTCGGGGACCTTGGTGAGCGACGTGATGTATCTCGGCTTGCTCATCGTAGACCTCCTTTCGTGGCATGGTTAATCCTACTTGTTCAATAGTTGCGCGAGTTAACCTCCTAAAGACGACGCCGGGTCCCAGCTTATGACTGCGACCATTGGGGTTTCATCAGACTGTCAAGAATCAGGAACTCAGAAGAAAGGCTTGCCAGTCTGAGTCTGGCCGAGATCCAGCAGATGGGTGATGTGGGTATTCTTACCTACCCCTATAAGAAAACTAAAAACTCAAGCGATGTCAAGTAAAATCGGCATATTTTTGACGACTATAGTGTTAATTATAAACGCTTTAAGTTGTTTATTGAATTACAAATATTGTCAAATTTATTAATACACTTAGATTATTTTAATAATTAGAATAATTTGTTGTTATTATTGTACTAAGGCAAATATCTTCGGATCGTAAATGCTCTTGCTCCTGCCGATTTTATATAGCCGACCCGGAGATACTTACGAATGGACATGAAATTTTATTAGTGACCCATGTTGAAAGAGAGGCATCGCCATTGCTCGAAACCTCGAGGATGACCGTTGTTTCCTCATGAGAACTTTGAAGATAGATGTTGCAGGTAGAGGCATAAAACGGAGAAAGGCTGCCCGAGATTGCCTCGAGCAGCCTGTGCATGATGAAAATAAGCGAACTGGAAATTATCGCTATTTCAACAACATCATCTTATGAGTCAGCATTTGCTCCCCTGCCTGCAAACGACAGAAATAAACTCCTGACGGCAGACCGGCGCCATCGAAAGTTACGAATTGAGTGCCCGCGTTCATGCGGCCATGATTGATCAGCGCGGCGACTTGCCGTCCCAGCACATCGTGGACGGTCAGCGAGACCAAGGCAGGCTCCGAAAGATTGAACTGAATGGTTGTGGACGGATTGAAGGGATTGGGGAAGTTCGGTCCCAACTCGTAGTCCCAGATCCTGTCTTCGGCGATATTGCGCACCATCTCAGCGCAGGGATAGCCTGTGCCATCAACTCGCATCTGCGGCCAGCACATATCAACCGTCGGCTGGGCCGGGATATCGTTGATCGGGATGCGCTGGAAATGCACCTCATTCAGAGTCGGAGGTCCGGTAGGATTCGATGTCGAGGCGCAGCCGGCATCGTGATCCAGAATGTACTGCATATTGAGATAGCCCGCGCCGTTCTCCCACGAGACTGTTTCCGACAAGGTAATATCCCGTTCGTGAAGGCTTTGTCCCGACGGCGTATTCTGTCCGCCGTCCGTGGAGGTGACATTCGTTCCCACGCTCCAGTGCAGACCGTTGTCATCGGATCTGCTGACCCAGGCATCCGCCTGCGGGATACCCTGATTCGTCCATTGCGCCGTATCGGCGAGCTGATAAGAACAGAACAGCGAACCGGAGACAGGATCAAAACTCAGCGAGGGCCGCTGCAGGGCGACTTCCCACTCGCCGATATCCGCCGCCCAGTTTCCGGAGAGATAGGCCGCATCCAGCGCGCGGATCGGAGTATATAGTCGCGCCAACTCGTCCCAGTGCCAGAGCTGCGAAGCATAGGCCACGACCGTATCCGCATTCCAGCGCATGATGGAAGTGGTGAAGGCGATATGCAGGATATCCTCGTTGTCAAACAGAGCGCTGACATCCGCGAAGACACGGAAGGTATCGATGTTTTCGTCCAGAGGTCCGTTCACTCCGCCTGTTCCCGATGGGTCGAAATTAGTAACGTTGAAGGTTTCGCTCCACGTATTCCCGCCATCGTCGGAGAAACGATAGTATAGATCATTGTCGCGATAGGGAATGAACGTGGAATCGTTGGCGCGGCTGTGCACCCACACCGCGGCAACGCGATCCGAAACGCGCGAGGTCACGATTTCATAAGCCGGAACTCGAATGGAATCGAGCAGCACCGAACAAGAGGAGGGTATCACATCTTCCCATTCGATATCCGTGCCGATTCCGAAATCGTCAATCTGCGGCACGCCGCGGCAATAATGCAAGCCCGCGCGATAGAGTTGCGGACTGAAGAGTTCATCGGATGAGGCCAGCACATGCAGCTTCTCATCCTGACCGAAAGCCACTTTGGGATAGTACAGATTATCCGTATTCGCAGGGAGATCGATCGCAACATTCGTGAACGAACCTGCGTGCGGCATGAAATCAATTCCTGCCACGGCAGTCTCCGGTCCATTCAAGACAGGATAATAGCGCCCGTCAGGCGTAACCGTCCCGGCTCCGTAGCAGGCTTGGACTCCCATGTCTACCTGTACTCCTCCATCCCAGATGAAGTCTGTGATGGCGGGATCCCAAATATTATAAAAAATATGACGGCTGGTCGGGCTTTGCGTCAAGCCGTTGGTCCAGAGCGTATGCACATTGCCGCTTTCATCAACGGAAATCATGCGCCCGCTGGAGCCAAGTTGCTGTCGGTCGCACCAAGTGGTACCGACTTCATTAATTGTGCCCACCGGTTCCGCGCTGCAAATCAAGACAACTACAAGCAAGAGAGCGGGCAAAAGGATAGCACGAGCAGTCATCATAGACTCTCCTTTTACTTCGATGCTTTTGCCCGGATCCGAGGCGATTAATTGACGTCTTCAGAGATTAAGACCCGTTCA
>JAHIZR010000033.1 GCA_018814465.1 bacterium
CCCACAAATCCAAATCCAGTGCATGACCGCTGTTCCAGAAAAGATTCACTTGTATTTCCGGCACCGTCTGCGCGCAGCTTTCGTTGCTGTCCACGACACAGTACAACAACGAATGAACATGACGCCCCTGCGCTCCCGGATAAAATGAAAGAGTATCGCTTAACCAGACTCTATTACCTCCCGGAACACAACAGCGCAATCGAAAGTAAGGATGCAGCGGCAGCGGATCTGGCAGATAAAATATCGTCCGAAATCCGCCGGGTATTCCCCATTCCGAACCATTCAGCAAAGCAGTCGTCGCGATCTGATCTTCTTCTGCAATGCCTGCTGCGTCCGCATCGTGCCAAAGTTCAATCACGGTACCGTCCGGCAGAGGAAGTCCCGTGTCGCATTGATCCAGCATCGGAAGATTGAGATTATACAACTCCGCCGTATTCGGCGATGTTATTCTGTTTTCCACCGTTGCGATGACTACACGTGAACTGTCTTCACAGACTACATAGAGTTCGTATTCGTACCAAGTATAAAGAACAACATTGGTATCGACTATCGAATAATCAGCCCCTTCCCCGGAGTCCGCTTCGGCAGTGACCGAGTACATAACTCCCGGCGAGCCCGGTTGCCGTTCGATTTCAAACCGCACGATCTCCCACTCGAAAGATGTCCGCCAGGAAACCTCTATTTGCCCCTGCTCATTGTTGGCTGCTGCATCATAACCTAATAATTCCACATAGCAGCCGTCTCCGGTGGGCATCGCATAGGCTTCACCCAGAAACTGGTAGTCCCCATTGAATGCAACGGCAAACAGCGTGTATGCGTACGGATTCCATCCCTCCAGGCCTTGATGAAGATATTCATACGCGGCGCCCTCCGCGGAGTTCATCGCGGCGATTTCCGCGCTGAAACCTAAATCACCCCCCAAAAGAAAGTAATCACAGTCCGCCTCCGAAGCCGTTTCCCATCGCAGCAACACCTGTTCAAATCCCGGGATCGCTTCAAAAAATTCGAGATCAACATCCGCCCAAGCCGGTATCGTTGAAACTAAGATCGCCAAGCCCAACACGAATCGCATGCTCGCCTCCGCACTAAGGAATTTGTCAATGCCCTTTGTCTTATAGTTCTGTCCCGAGCCGTTATCGAAATCAAAGGCTTCAAAACCTTCCATCTAAAGGTAAGAGGACAGCCCTAAAAGTGCAAGCGGATTCAAAGATTTACTACATAATTAAAGCTATATATATCAACATATTGCAATATTTGCGAGCAAATTGCGCCAGCCTCTCTTGGATTTATCCACAATTTCCAAATAAACAAACTATTGACTTCTAAGGTGGATTCCCTTAATTTGTAAGCTGGTGGAATCTAATCCGCAATCCGTTTTCTATATCACGTGACCTCCCCAATCAGCCACCCGCCGGAATCCGTTTCCGCTCTTCCCCCGCACCAGACCAATCAGCAATGGTGGGATGAAGTCACTCCCGTCCACCTGCGGAGTGACTTCTACGACGTCGCGAGTTTCCTGAATGGGGAATGCCGGCTCGACTCGCTGGAACTGACTGGATTAGGACCGCTTCCCGGTAAATCCGTCCTGCATCTTCAATGTCACTTCGGCATGTCGACGATCGAGCTGGTTCGGCAGGGGGCGGCGCGCGCGGTCGGGGTGGATTTTTCTCCGGTCGCGATTACAGCCGCCCGCGATCTGGCTGAGCAAACCGGAACCGCCGACTGCGTCTCCTTCATCTGTTGCGATGTGCTGGAACTGGAGCGGCATCTGGACGAACGCTTCGATATCGTCTTTGCCAGTTACGGCGTGCTTACATGGATTTCAGACTTGGCGCGCTGGGCAAAGGTTGCGGCGCGCTTCCTGAAGCCGGGAGGGTGCTTCTTTCTGGCTGAGATTCATCCGACCTCCATGCTCTTTGACAATGACAAGGAAGAGCGCGTTGTCAAGTACGGCTACTTTCACGATCCGGCGGGCCTGCAATTGGGCGATGATCCCGACTATTCCGATCCCAGCTTCAAGCCGACGACCTCCACCCGCGAGTGGCAATGGTCGCTGGCGGATATCTTTCAAGCGCTGACGTTCGCGGGACTGACGATCACGGAGTTCAAGGAGTATCCCTATTCCTGTTACGCTCAGTTCCCGAACCTGACCCAATGGAGTGACGGCTTCTACCATCCGCCCGCCGACCAGCCAAAGGTGCCGCTGCTGTTCTCGATTAGGGCGAAAGCGATACTGAAAGGGAAGCAATGATCGATAGTGAAGTGAATTTTGCTGAGTTTTTGGGACGAGAGGAACAGAACCTCGTTGTTTCATTTCTTAATCTTCGTATTGAGTACGAGTTGTTCAAGCGACTTGACGATTTGTATCAATCCCCATTAAGTAGAATGAATAATATACTGAGCAAGGATGAATGGATTATTCATTTATTGTATAGATTCTCACATTTTCAATTGTACTTCTCAATCGCTTCTTTTTTTCGATGCCATCTAACGGACGCGATGGGATCGGCAAGGAAGGCGATTGATGCGTCGTTTATTGTTTACTATCTCATGAATAATCCGGATGCAGTCGAACGCTACATACATATGGAAAGACACTATGGGGAGTTTGCAAATCTTAAGAAGAACGAAATCAAGCCAAAGACAAAAGAATACCATCTTGCTGAACCGTTAGTGGTTATGCATGAGAATTTCAGTAAATATGGCTCTCATGCTGATCCTGCAGGTGTCATTTCGTTACGGACAGCTATTGAGACTGATGCCACCGGATCGATTTCTAAGAGTAAATTTAATTACTTCCAACACTGGAATTCAATCGAGTTTCAGAAAGTTCAGTTTCTTCATCTTTTAAAGTGTTATTACCTGATCCTCGAAATTCTCAGGTTGTTTCTCGATAAGAAGATCAAGACTATTGATCCACATTGGGAAAAAAGTTATGAGACTTTCATGCCTGACTTGATGCGTATTGCTGAACCTTATCGTAGCTATTTCGAAAAATTGGATTCCGCCGAGCCGGGTTAAGCAGCGCAACCGTTTACATAGAAGGATGATTACCTGCTCGCGCAACCCGGCCGTAATTCCGTGCCATTACTAATGCGTTTATGTCAACTAAAACCAAATCCCGCTTCTTCGTCACCATCCAACTGCTCTGCACGTTCGGGATTATGCTCTCGGGAGAGATAATCGTTACAGGGGTGGTCAACTGGATACTGTTTTCGATTAGCGGGCTGTTAGCGCTGTGGGCGTTCTCGATCAATAAGCCTCATAGCCGGCTGATCTTTCCCGAACCGCCGCCGGATTCCAGACTGTTAACTACCGGACCCTATCGTTTCATCCGGCATCCGATGTACAGCGCGCTCTTGCTTGCGACGCTGGTTTGGACTATCAACGACTTTTCATGGTTGCGCTTCATCGTCTGGCTGATTCTGCTCGCGAATGCCTGTTTTAAATTGACCTTCGAAGAGAAACTGCTCGCGGCGCGCTTCCCGGACTATTCCGAATATATAACTAAAACCAAGCGGCTGATTCCGTTTGTCTTTACTCTCATCTAACTTTAGCGATCGACCTTGGGATTTCTACTCTGGTTCTTAAGCTTAGCTGCTGTTCTATTTATTCTGTTTTTCCCTGTCACCCGCGAGGGCTTCAAGGAGCTGACAACCGCCTACCCCTTTATCATGGGCGCTGTCAAGTTCGCGCTGTTAGGTTCGATGGGCGATATCCTGTCCCATCGCATTGCGTTGGGCAAGTGGAAACTGAAAAACACCGGACTCGTACAGAAAGCCTGCGTCTGGGCTTTCATCGGCGTCACCATTACCGCCGTCTTCCCGATTTTCACGGGCGGCACCGCTTACCTGTTCGAGCATGGCTATATCCAGCAGCCTTTCAGCGGATTCTATGCCGCGCTGCTGATTGCCTTTTTGACGTCGGTCTTCATGAACCTGACTTATGCTCCGGTACTGATGACTTTCCACAAGGTTACCGACACGGTCATCAGTAACGGCGGGCTTTTCCGGCGCTGGAGTCTGCGCCATGTCATGACCAATATCGACTGGTCCATCATGCTGCGGATTCCGCTCTTCGCGATTCTCTGGTTCTGGATTCCGGTCCAAACCATCACCTTTATGATGCCGCCGGTTTATCGGGTTGTCTTTGCTGCGCTCTTGGCAATCATCCTCGGCTTTATTTTGGGCTTTGCATCCAAGAAGTCGCTCCAAACCGCGCAGAGCTGATTCGTTTCCCGGTTCCATAGGGGGTATAAGGGTAATGATTGTCATTCCGGAAAACATCAAGTCTGCGCAGATGTTTATCCGGAATCCCGAGTATCCGCCGAGCGGGGATTAAGGCTTTGCGGTTCCCCGCCGGAATGTCAGCCGCCGAGGCGCCCGTCCCCGGGTGCCCGGAATAAGGTCTCCAACACTCTTGACCTTGCTATATATTGCTTTGGCACATTATATGCACCATTATCAAAGATAGAAGTATCTTCTTTCTGTAGAAAAATAAGCAACTTAAATTAACGAAAGGCATTCTGCTTACCTTATTATGAACGTGGCAACGGCGAAAGTCGCTGATCTCGACGCCCTTCTGGAACTCATTTTGGAGTATCAGGAGGAGGGGGAAGAATACGAAGTCTGTCCCGAAGAAACTATCACAGACTACCTCAATGACATCCTGCAAGACAAGAGTCTTGGGACCGTCTTCATCGGCCGGTCATCCAGCGGATCCCCCATCGGTTTCTGCATTGTCTATCTGATGCCCTCAACCTTTGAAGGCACCCGCAATCCAACCATCCTCGATCTGTTTGTCCGCCAAAACATGCGCGAAAAAGGTTTTGGCCGCCAACTCTTCGACCACTGCATCCGCTGGGCGAAAGAACAGAAATTCCCGCGCATCCTCTGTACCGTTCAGAATATGAACATGGCCGCGCAATACCTGTTCGAGCCCTACGAACCTGATTCATCCGGTTGGATTCAATACTCTGTTGATCTGTAATACCTGACCTGCGATCTTTGTCTCCACGTGCAGGGCGTGCAAATCCTGCACGTGGAGACCTGAGTTTCCTGCACTCTCATTCCGGTCCTGCATGGGCCGGAGCGAAAGTTCGTGAAACATTTCTTATGCCCAACATAAGGCCTACTTCTCTAAAATTAGCATTCCGATGACAAACCGATCCCGTTTCCCGTTAATCTTTCTGCTTGCCATACTTGCAGCTTTGCTCTGGAGTTTCGCCGGAGCCAAGGACTACGC
>JAHIZR010000034.1 GCA_018814465.1 bacterium
ATGAATTTCCTTAAAAAGGAAATGATTGAAGTCACCGCAGCCAGACCTGAGGATGTTAAAGAAGAGCTTCAAAGTGGCCCCGAATTTGCTGAAACTCTCGATAAAACCATTACTTCTGAAGTGGAAAACCGTCGAGCACCCAGAACGAATTACGAGATCGCACTCCTGAAAGATGAGGTCAATCGTCTTCGAGAAGATCTGGGAGTCATTGGCAAACATTTTAAATACAGTAATTTGCCAAGCATGCCTCTGGAGCTGACAAGGCTCTGGGAAAATATGACCAAATCAGGAGTAGAAAGCGAGTGGGCAACTGACCTCGCGCAAGACGCTTTGGTGAATCTGGATGCCAACGAGCTAATTTCTGCCGATGCTATAGAAAACTATATGCTAAATCAGCTTTCCGGGCTGATTCCGCCGCCTGTGAATCGTCCGATTCGGAGGCGTAAACCTCTGAAGATTGCCTTGGTTGGTTCCCCGGGGGCAGGGAAGACCACCACTCTGCAAAAGATGGCCGCCGATCCGGTCGCCTATGGGAAGCGTAAAGTGGGAATTATCACCTTTGATACTCATCGCATGGCGGCCATTGAACAAATCCGTACCTTCGCCCGTGTGTCGGGTTCGCCCATTGAAGTGGTTTATCAGCCGGAGCAGGTAACCGAAGCGCTTAACCGCCTCGCGGATTGTGAGATTATCCTGATCGACACCGCCGGCATTGCGCTCAGTGAGACGAAGAAACTCGAACAGACGAAAGCATTCCTCGAACTGCTGGACCCGGATGAAGTTCATCTGGTGCTCAATGCCTGTGTGCGGGATGAAGATCTGATCTTTTCTTGTAAGCGGATGCAGGAACTTAGTGTTTCGCATTTGACTTTTACGCGACTCGATGAAGCCCTCAAACAGGGATACCTGATGAATGTAATGCGAGCCGCCGCCAAGCCGGTTGCCTGGCTGTGCGACGGCCAGTCCTTTAAAGGGAATATCCGCCGTTTCAATCGCAAAGATTTGCAGAATTGGGTGCTGAGTCATCCTGAGTTTATCCCGGCGACTCGCCGCGCTGAAACAGCAACCATCTAACCGCCGATTAATAAAAGATGGCAAAAGGAAGATCGAAATCCCAATTTAACGAAATGCTGACGCTGATCCGCCGCATTATCGTGCTCGCCATCGCCGCGGTTGGACTGGCTCGCGAATGGCCCTATGAAATTGTCGCCTTGCGCGCGGCCGGATTATGGGCCATACTCTATATTTGCTCATTGGCGCTCGAATTGGTCCTTCAGCACCTGAGCTATTCGGCTTTGAGATCGGAACACGCAAAAGCCGACAAAGCCAAATCCAAAGCAGGAGAAAGAACCGGAGTTACACCGGCTGCCTAAAACATGAAAGCGGTCACTACAGCATGCGCCGGCTGGGAAGCCTACACCCAGACTCGCTCTCCCGAACTGCGGGAGAAGCTGCTGGTCCAGTATCTCCCGCTGGTTCGCAGACTGGCCAGCCGCCTGCTGGGCTCCCTGCCCAGAAGCGTCCGCCTGGATGATTTGGTCTCCGCCGGGGTGATGGGACTGCTGACTTCACTCGATAACTTCGATCCGACGCTCGGCATAAAGTTCGAAACCTATGCCATGAACCGTATTCGCGGAGCAATGGTCGACAGCCTGCGCGAACTGGATTGGGTGCCGCGCTCCATTCGCCAAAAAGCCCGCAAGCTCGAACATACCATCGATAGACTGACCCAGTCGCTCGGACGAATTCCGGTTGATGCCGAGATCGCCGAAGCACTTAATCTTTCCATCGATGAATACTGCGAAATCCTCGATGAAGTCAATGTTTCCGTGCTGCTTTCGCTGGATGATTCCTTCCGCAATCGTCACGGAGATACGTCCACTCTCGCCGATCTGGCTCCCGACACGAATACTCCCAACGGCCATGAACAGCTCGAAGAAAAAGAAATCCGCAGTCTGCTTGTGGATAAACTGAAGCATTTGCCGGAGCAGGACAAGCTGGTGGTCGCCCTCTACTACTACGAAGAGCTGACTTTCAAGGAAATCGGCAGTATTCTTGGATTAACCGAATCAAGAGTTTCTCAAATACACAGCAAAGCCATTCTGACACTTCGATCAACGGTCCGGCACAGTATGGACCGCTAAGCTTAAGCTTTTCCATGCAAACGGAGGACGATGCCATGCTGCCGTCCATCGATAAAGCAAATCGAAATCCTGTACCGCCTAAAAGCAATCAGGTTCGGCAAATCGACCAGACTGATAAGGTACACCCTCGAGACTACGCCTATGAAATGGAACAAATTCTCGAGAAGGAAAAGCACCATCAACAGCAGGATCATCCATTCGGTGAAGACACTTTCGAACCCAGCGATGAAACGGAAACGGAAGAAACTGGCGAGGAAACCAAGCCGGTCCCCAAAGACGCAAACGACAGTTCCGATCATGAACAA
This sequence comes from bacterium, assembly GCA_018814465.1. Lineage (GTDB taxonomy): Bacteria > Electryoneota > RPQS01 > RPQS01 > RPQS01 > JAHIZR01. The sequence continues at coordinate 2,450 of JAHIZR010000034.1, forward strand.
AACATCGATATCATCGTCTAATACTCGACACGCATCTCTGATACTCTCCGTGGTGATCTGTCTGTTCGCTTCGGCTGTCCAGGCTCTGCCCGGCAGTCTGTTGGATGTTCGTGTCGGAACTCATCGTCAGCATGACCGCTTGGTAATGGAGCTTGACCGCGACGTGAAGTACGCGGTCTATTCGGAAAATCCGGACAAAATCACCGTACGGCTTTACGATGCGATAGCTTCGCATGCTTTCGCCCTGCCTGTTTTGCAAAAAGATCTGGCGTTCATTCAAGGTATCGAAGCTTATTTGATCGGCGCAAATGACCTCGAAATCGATATTGCACTCGCGAAACAGTCAACCGAGTACAAAATCCTTGAGCTCGAGGGAAACCCGTGGCGGTTGGTTGTGGATATTTCCGAAAAGAGTGTTATCCCGCCCGTTGACGCCTCGAAGCCTGTACAAAACGAAGAACCTGAATATGTCCCCGGCGATAAGCCGATCGAAACCCGTTTCGCAGAGGCACAGACAGCCGCGGAAAAAACTCGCATTGAGGAGTCTGTGGCGGCAGCCGATTCCACTCTCTTCACCGAAGAAATTGATCCGGAATTGGCCAATACCGTTGATTTCGCTGATTCGCTGCCCTTAATCCCTGAGCCTCCGCTGACTGAACTTGCTCAAATCGAATCCGGAACACCGGTCTCTGACGAAACCGTACGGGGGTTTTCAGATAGTCG
>JAHIZR010000325.1 GCA_018814465.1 bacterium
CTGCGCGCGGATTTGAAGAAATATCTGGAAGCCCGCGCGAAATATCAAGCGCGCCAGCAGTTGTATCGTGCCGTGGCGGACGAACTGCTGAAGCGAGTGGATTTCCCGGTGCCGCCGCGGATGTTAGAGGATTATCTGGATCGCATGGCGGAGGATGGCGTCAAGTCGGCCGGAAAGAAAGCTGACGAGGAACAGGTCAAGAAGTTCAAGGAGAATTACCGGACGTCCGCGATTTGGAATCTGCGCTGGTATATGCTGCGCAGCAGGCTGATTCAGGAAAAAGAATTAAAAGTCGATAAGCAAGATATAAAGACTGAGATCGGACGGCTCGCGCTGATGCAACAGGTCAGTCCGAAGGAATACGAGAGTCGTCTGACACCCGATCAAAGACAAGGGATCGAGGATGACCTGATCGAACGCAAAGTCTTTGAATATATTACCAATCAGATTCAGGTAACCCCCAAGCAGATTTCCATCGAGGAATTCGAAGCAGGCGGACCCGGATCGAAGATCGTAAACGAGTAGAAACCTTCAGGAGAGAAGCAGATATGGCATTAGTCCCCATGGTCGTCGAGCAGACGGGTCGCGGAGAACGGGCTTATGATATTTATTCCCGGCTGCTGAAAGAGAGAATTATTATTATCAGTACACCCATCGACGATCATATCGCCAGCCTGATCGTTGCCCAATTGATTTTCCTTGCGGCTGAAGATCCGGAGAAGGATATCAGTCTGTACATCAACAGTCCGGGCGGATCGGTTACCGCCGGCATGGCAATTTACGATACGATGCAGCATGTGAAACCGGATATAGCCACCATCTGCATCGGCCAGGCGGCTTCCATGGGCGCATTCCTGCTTGCTTCAGGAGCGAAAGGCAAGCGCAGCGCGCTGCCGAATGCCCGTGTGATGATTCATCAGCCCGCCGGTGGAGCGCAGGGGCAGGCCTCCGACATTCAGATTATGGCGACGGAGATTTTGAAGATCCGATCCAAGCTGAACGATCTGCTGGCTTATCATACCGGACAGCCGCTGGAAAAAATCGAGAAGGATACCGACCGGAATTTCTTTATGTCCGCCGAGGAATCCAAGGAGTACGGCCTGGTTGACGAAATTATTTATCCGCGCAAGGAAGCCGAGAAGAAGTAGCTTATGAACAGCGATATTCCACACGAAACCGCCATGCAGGTCTGTTCGTTTTGCGGACGCTCCGAAGAACAGGTTGCCACATTGATTAAGCACCAAGGGGGCATCGCGATCTGCGATGTCTGTGTGGAGCACGCGCATCAGATCGTGACGATCTCGAAAAGCGGCAAAAAGAGTCTCCCGATCGAGGATTTCCCGATTCCGCGCGAGATGAAGCGCAAGTTGGATGAATATGTTATCGGGCAGGAAGACGCCAAGAAAAAGATCAGCGTTGCCGTCTATAACCACTATAAGCGGGTGGCGACGGCGGATCAGGGATCGTATATCGAGATCGAGAAGAGCAATATCCTGCTGATCGGACCGACGGGAACGGGAAAGACTTTGCTGGCGCAGACGATGGCCAGATTCCTGCATGTGCCGTTCGCGATTGCCGACGCGACCACGCTGACCGAAGCCGGGTATGTGGGCGAAGATGTCGAGAATGTTCTCGTGCGACTGCTGCAGGCGGCCGACTATGATGTGAATCGCGCACAGATGGTAATCATCTATATCGACGAGATCGACAAGATCGCCCGCAAGGATCCGAACATGTCGATCACCCGCGATGTCTCGGGCGAAGGGGTGCAGCAAGCCCTGCTGAAAATTCTGGAAGGCACGATGGCGAATCTGCCTCCGCAGGGCGGCCGCAAGCATCCCGAACAGAAATTCGTGCAGATGAATACCAAGAATATCCTGTTTATCTGCGGCGGCGCTTTCGAAGGCTTAGAGAAGATCGTCAAGTCGCGGGTCGCGAAGTACCCGATGGGATTCGGCAGCGTACCCCAATCCGCGAAGGACATGGATAATATCCTGAGCCAGACGAGCTTCGAGGATCTGAATGCGTACGGTTTGATTCCGGAGTTGATCGGCAGACTGCCGATTGTTTCCGCTTTGACTCCGCTTTCGGATGATGCCATGCTGCGCATCCTGACCGAACCCAAGAATGCGCTGGTCAAGCAATATACGCGGCTGTTCGAAATGGAAGACGTCAAGCTGACGTTCGAAGCGGATGCTTTGGAGAAGCTGATCATCCTTGCGCAGAAGCGCAAAACCGGCGCGCGCGCCCTGCGTTCGATCCTGGAAGAGGCGCTACTGTCGACGCTCTATGAAGTTCCCGGCAGCAAAGATATCAGTGAAGTCATCATTACGAAAGAAGCTATCGAAAGAAAATCTCCACCGCGATTGATCGAAGTCAAGAAGAAGAGCGCGTAAAAAGTAAACCATCTTAGAATTGCCGGAACTGAAACCATCGGGATTCCGGATATCCTGCTTCCGAAGACTACAGCAGGATTCCGGAATGACAGGCTTTCGATACACATCAATTTGCATTATGATAGAGCAGCATTCTGAGACAGCTTCGTCTTATTATTTGAATTGATCTCGAAACGTTGAAGGCGGATGTGACGAGATTCCGGACGCCCCGCCAGTATCATTTCTCACTTCGTTCATAACATAGCCGCAGGCGGGTGTCCAGAATGACGGTTTGGGGACATTTGCCTATGAAAGGCAAAGATAAGCTTTAGTGTCCATGCTGGTGACGGCGAGCTCTCTGCCGTCACTTTCTCATTTAATTCGAGACTTCCTGTTGGACCTTTCTCCCCCTCGCATTCTATTTACGGTTTGTTTGATCTGCTGTTGGCTGCCTTCCAGCGCGAGCGCGGTCTTGCGTTCACCGCTGACGGTCCAAACGGCCGATTCGGCGTCCGCTCAGTTCATGCAGGGGGTGGATTACGCGCGGTTGATGAATTATTTCGCCGAACGTCAGGAGTGGAAATCGGGAGTGATGAGTGTGGCGACGGGGACATGGAAGACGGAGTGGCAGAAGCAGCGGAGCAGCATCAACCGGATTCGGCAGGATGGAAACTGGTATGTCGGCGTGGCGAAGCCGATCCGTCGCGGCGTTCAGCTTTGGGGAGCCGGATACGGTGAACATTTCGATGACCGGCCGCTAACAAAAGGGGGAAATCCGCTGATCGCGGCCGAGTTGTATCCCAAAGATCCTTTCGTGGAGACAGCTACCCGCATCAGTTCCAGCGAAACCGCGAATGCGACACGAGTCCTGCGCGGAGGAGCCGGGCTGAGCTACACGCCGATGCAGCCCCTTTCCATTCATACCGGGACGGGAATCGTCGACGACAAACGAATCGGCCAGCACGAAGCCGGACTGGGGGTCTGGTCGGCTGTCGATCTGGAGCAATGGATGACCGGCGGCTTCCTGCATGACGGATCGCTAATCTTCAAGCGTGAATCACCGGAGAATCATTACAGCCTCGATTTGACCGGCAACTATGAATTGTTCCGGGAATTCTTTCCGGGGAACACGAATCGCGCCGAGCTTTCCGGGGGGATCATCGAACGGGACGTCTATCGCGGAGCGCTGCTGCCGGCGTCGCGACGAAGCGAACAACAATTTCTGTTTCGAGATGAATTGGAATATGAAATAGCCGATCGAGTCAGCGTGTCCATGAGCGGCGATTTTCAGAGGGAGACGACGGATTTGGGCGGGGAAGGCGTTTCCGGCGCGGATTTGGAGGAACAGCAGAACGGACTTGCCGTTTCCCTGAAGGGAGCC
>JAHIZR010000326.1 GCA_018814465.1 bacterium
CGCCCCACCGGCTCGACCTTCAAACCCCGGCCGAGTCGTGAAATCGACGACCGGCCCTATATCAAAAAACGCGGACCCAACGATCGCGATGATCGTCCACGCCGGGCCTATGACGACGACCGTCCACCGCGAGATCGTGATCGTGACCGTGGTCGCCCAGGACCGCGACGTGAGTTCGACGGTCCGCCCAGAGATCGCGACCGGGGCCGTCCGGGAGGACCGCGACGTGAGTTCGACGGACCGCCGCGCGGAAGAAGCAGCTTCGCGGAACGCAAGTGGGGCGAGAAGCCTGCCGGTCGACCGCCGCGTGAAGAACGTCCGCCGCAGGAAAACCGCGTGCTGATGGACACCGTGAAGCGCATCGAATCGGGCATGATGGAGATGCTGGATCGCTTGGCGAAGATTGAGAAGGATATCGCGGGTTTGAAGTAGTCAGGCAGAAGTTCATAACATGAAGGAGTAATTAATACATGCCGCTCAGGATATGCGTGTTGCTGACAGCGATAGGCATGGGAATTAATACCTTTGCCGCGACGATCGTTGAAACGGAAACGATCGAGATCGGAACAAAGCATACATTTCGATCTGAAGCATTAGGAGAGGATCGTTCCGTCGTCGTTCATTTTCCGGAAAGTTACGAGAGTTCCCACCTACAGTATCCAGTCCTGTATTTTTTGGACGGGGACTATTTCTTCTATCAGACCGTGGCGGCAGTTCAGTTCCTATCCGAGTGTGGCTATCTCCAGACTCCTCCGGTTCCGGAACTCATCTTGGTCGGCATTGTCAACGTGGATCGAAACCGCGACTATACTCCTACGCACGCACCGGAACAGAAAACCTTAAGATTTCCGACTAGCGGAGGAGCGGACTTGTTCCATGATTATCTAAAGACGGAATTGATTCCATTCATCGATGAGCACTACCGTACACAGCCTTATCGAATCCTATCCGGCTGGTCTCTGGGCGGACTCTTCACCGTTCATACTCTCATGACAGACCCTAACCTGTTTTCCGCATATATTGCGGTCAGCCCCAGTATGTGGTGGAACAGTCAAGAACCTGTTAAGGAGGCGCGAACGCTGTGGCAAAAGGATTCAAATCTCGATCGGCCCCTGATAATTACGCAGGGATCTCTTGAGGGTGGCGATATTAATGCATCAGTGAGAAAAGGGCTGGTTGCATTGCTTCGGGATTACTCGATTACTGGCTGGGATTTCATCGAGATTCCGAACGAGGGTCACAGTTTTGTTCCCTACAAAGCACTTTATGAAGCATTGCCGCAATTATTCTCGGATTGGATACTCCCGGCAGATTCTGTTGCTGCCGGCAGTGATGCAGTGAAAGCACATTATGCAACACTGTCTCAGAAGTACGGCTATGAGGTTGATTTACCCGAAGCGGCCTATTTCGCGCAGGTCACCAATCTGCTTGGTAACAAGTCCTATGCTGACGCCGAAGTGCTTTCGCGAGAGTGGACCGAAGCCTTCACCGGTTCCGCCAAGGCACACTATTATCTTGGCCGATGCCTTGAATCACAGAACCGGTTGGAAGAAGCGCTGTCCTATTTCAGCAAAGCCTGCGAACTGGAGGACTCGAGAATACTACCTGACGCTGAATGGAACCTCCCCTACAAGGCGAGCCTGGAACAATTGAAGACAAAGCTCGAGCAGGACAAATAGAACAATCAGATTCATAATAAAATCAAGGTATGAACAAACTATCCATTGACGATTTAGATCTCTCCGGTAAACGGGTGCTGGTCCGCGTGGACTTCAATGTGCCGCTGGATGGAGATCAGGTGCGCGACGACAAGCGGATTCGCGCGAGTCTGCCCACCATCGAGAAAATCCTGAAGAGCGGCGGTAGACCGATTCTGATGAGTCACCTCGGCCGTCCCAAAGGCAAGAAGTCGCCCGAATTCAGCTTGGCGCCCTGCGCAAAACGCTTAGCGGATTTGCTGAGCGCGCCCGTGATTATGGCGGATGACTGCACGGGAGAGGAAGTCGAAAGGCAGGCGGCGGAATTGAAGCCCGGCGAAACACTGATGCTGGAGAATGTTCGCTTCTATGCCGAAGAGGAAAAGAACGATCCGGACTTCGCGGCCAAGTTAGCGAGACTGGGAGACGTCTATGTCAACGATGCGTTCGGTTCTTCGCACCGCGCCCACGCTTCAACGGAAGGCGTGACGAAGTTCATTCAGCCGGCGGCGGCGGGATATTTGATGAAAGTTGAGTTGGATTATTTGGGCAAGGCGCTGGCCAGTCCGGTGCGTCCCTTCGTCGCGGTGCTCGGCGGCTCCAAAATTTCCGGCAAGATCGATGTGATTCAGAACCTGTTAGGGAAGGTGGATACGATTCTCATCGGCGGCGGGATGGCTTATACTTTTTTCAAGGCGATGGGCAAGGAAATCGGCAACTCGATTCTGGAAATGGACAAGATCGATCTGGCGCATAACCTCATCGAGAAAGCCAAAGAGAGCAAGACGGATCTGATCCTGCCTCCCGACTCGCGAGTCGCGATTGAGCTAAAATCGGGCGTGGAAGTGTCGGTCAGCCCGTCTGATGCTATTCCGGAGGAGATGGTGGCGGCGGATATCGGACCGGAAACAGAAAAACTCTTTGCCGGGATCATCCGCAAGGCCAAGACCGTGATCTGGAACGGCCCGATGGGAGTCTTTGAAATTGATGAATTTGCGCATGGAACGAGAGCCATTGCCGATGCCCTCGTGGAAGCGACCAAAGCCGGAGCTACAACGGTTGTCGGCGGTGGAGACTCGGCCTCCGCGATGAAGAAATTCAAGCTACAGAAAGAGGTTTCGCACGTCTCGACCGGCGGCGGAGCCAGTCTCGAATTCCTTGAAGGTAAAGAACTTCCGGGCGTTGTCGCGCTGACGGATGCATGATTCCGGAAGCAACACCCCGGCGGGTGTTGCCTAGTATTTGTTATTACAAAACCTTACATCAATCTACTAACTCCCACCGTCCTCGGTGGGGGCTGAACAATACTTAGAAAGGCTTCATGAACAACCGTAAAATGATTCTGGCCGCTAACTGGAAGATGAACATGACAGCAGCGGAAGCGACGGCTTTCGTCAAAGAGTACTCGGCCAAGCTGGCGGATTCC
>JAHIZR010000327.1 GCA_018814465.1 bacterium
GCCGACAAATCTCAATGGTGTCAATGAAGGCGACACTTCCATGCGGCTGACTTGGACAGATCCGACATTGAATCGCGACGGCTCACCCTGCGTTGACTTAACCTCTGTGCAAGTATTCCGAGATGGAACCCTTGCCGGTTCTGTGGCGGCGGGAATTCAAGAATATCTCGACACGCCCCCCGACGGAGCCGGGACTTATTCCTGGACCGTCAAGGCTGCCGATGAAGTCCCTAATATCAGCGCTGAATCCGTCAGCTTCTTCGGGGCCGTTGGCAATCCATCCTATTCAAACGGATTCGAGTTCGACGACGGTCTCTGGACGACCGACGAAGGCTGGGAACGCGGCGTTCCGACCAGCGGTCCCTTCGCGGCGCACGGCGGTGAAAACTGCTGGGCAACAATTCTGGCCGGCGATTATCCCGGCAATGCGTGCTATCTTATGACCCTCGATATTCAACTGGCGGTTGCCAGCGCCAGCGCAACCCTCGAATTCTGGGCTTGGTGGGATATCGAAGGCGGTTGGGACGGCTGCAACTTCAAAGCCAGCGTTGACGGCGGGCAAACTTGGGATATCGTCGAACCGCAGGGAGGCTACCCGACGGTTACGAATAATGTGAATACCTGCAATCCCAACGAACCGGTCTGGTCGAATCATCCCGGCCTCTGGCAATACATCGTGATTCCCATCGGGCAATACATCGGACAAGTTCCGATCTTCCAGTTTGTCTTCGGCAGCGATCCAATTGTTAATTACTCCGGCTACTATCTCGATGACATGACCATTTGGGGACTTCAGGAACCGGTCACCGCATCCGTTACCGGTCAAGTAACTCTGGATGGCGGCGCGGGCGATGTCGAAGAGGTAATCGTGCGCGCGGACGGTTTGGGTGTGCCGCAGACGAATCCGGCGGCAAATGGCTCGTATACTCTGGAGAATGTACTCGTCGGAAACCGCACAATCCGCGGTTTCCTCGACGGCTATAACGTCGCTTCTACTCCGGTTTTCGTCACGGAGGTCGGACCGAATGTCGCCAATCTCACGCTCGTACGTTCCAATCCGCCCATCGTCACGGGTCTGACGGGAAACGTCGACAATGCCACCGGTGAAGTCACTCTGAATTGGGATGACTCGCCTGACGCATTGGTAGATTTCTACTATATCTATACCAGAGTGCACAACACCGCGCCATGGACCAACGTAGCCACCGCTCCGTTATCACAGACAGTCTATACTCTGCCTGCTGATGGAATCTGGGATATTACCGTTACCGCTGTCGATGAAGATGTCAGCACTCCTGTCGAATCCGCTCAAGCTCCCTATATCACAGTGCTGTATGGAGCGTTGTCGCCGAATAACCTGACCGCAATCGGCAACTTCGACGACAGGATTCGCTTGAACTGGTTCGAACCCGGCAACGACTTCGGACAGGAACTGGCCTATGATGATGGCACGGCGGAGGCTTTTGTTACTGTAACTACTGTGAATGGCGACGAAGACCGGTTGGCGGTGATGTTCTCTCCGCCTCCGGCCAACGAAATTCTCTATCCGCTTGAAATCACTGCTTGCGCGGTCTTTCTTGAAAATGAATCTTCGATCGCAAGTTTAAGTATTTGTCCAACGCAGGAATGGGATAATATGCCCGATATCTGGGTTCCCTACATCACTTGGAATGACGTTGCTGCGGATGCGGCACCCGGCTGGCTCACCGTCGAAACAGGCGGCACAGTCACGTTGAATGAGCCCACTGATTTCTGGCTGGTTGTGCAATTAACTCCGGGGCAGCATGGCCCCGGCGTCGGCGGCGATAACACCGCAGCAAATAATCGTTCCTTCTATGGTCAATGGTCATGGGAATGGACGCAGGATTCCAATTCTGATTACATGATGCGAATCTGGATTCGCGGCGGCGGCGGCCTGCGGAGCGGTGGCAGTGATGAATACCTGTTGTCCGTCGGCGAAACCGAAGGCTGCCGAATTGAGAGCATCCCGAGAACCTCCGCGGTTTTATCGGAAAAGAGCGATCATAAAAATGCAAAACAGATGAAATCTGCTGTAAGAACTCTCAACGAACCGGAAATGATCGCGGACAAAGCAAGTACGGCGGGCAAAGCAGGCAAAACAACAGTATCTGAGAAGTCGCAAGCGGCTGTCTCAAAATATAATCTGAAAAACTCCGGAGAACGCTCGCCTTTCGTAAAAGCTCCTGAACTTCGACTCCAATCGCGCGAACCTCGCGATGGAACACTGGATGACATCGACTACTATATCGTCTACCGCGACGGTGCGGATGTGGGACATCCCACAGGAACTACCTACGATGACATCGGTCTTGCCGAAAATGTTTTCCATACCTATCAGGTCACGTCTCACTATGATGACGGAGACGAATCCGCTCCCTCGAATACCGCTTCCGCAGCCTGCAACATGGCTCCGGCGCCGCCGATCGGTCTCACCGGTACTCCGATCGGCTCCACTCAAATGAGGCTCGATTGGGCAAACCCCACTACCAATCAGGACGGCACTCCCCTTACCGACCTGGCTTCCATCCGGATCTATCGCGACGGCAGCCAGATCGGGTCCGTTGCCGCGGGAACTGCAACCTTCACCGATACCCCCCCGGAGAACGATCAGCCTTACACATGGACTGTGCGCGCCCTGGATGAAGTTCCGAATGTCAGTCTGGACTCGGAGCCCTTTGTCGGCTATGTCGTCAGTCCTTGGGAAGAGGTCGACTATGAATGGATCGATATCTCAACCAGCGGAATAAATACCGGCATCACAGGCGATGATGCCGTAGGCGGACCGTTCGATCTCGGATTCTCGATAGAGTATTTCGGACAAACCTACAGTTCGATCTATGCGTGCACCAACGGCTGGGCTTCGTTTGCATTCCAGGACTGGGGGGAATATTTGAATACAGCCCTTCCTAATCCGGCCGTCCCCAATACCGCGTTATATCCCTTCTGGGATGACCTGTGGGTTTCCGGAACGGCCAGCATCAAGTACTTTGCGGACACACAGAATGGCCGCTTCATTCTGACATGGGATCAGGTTCCGCATTTAAGCTCTTCCTCTCCCAATACGTTCCAGATTGTCATCTCGGAAAACGGCGGTATCCAATTCAACTATCAGACTCTGACGGTGGCGGAATCGCCGGATCATACCGTCGGTGTTGAAAATGCGGACGGCACTTCGGCGATTCAAC
>JAHIZR010000328.1 GCA_018814465.1 bacterium
CTTCATGGGCTCAGAACCGGGCTGTGCCTATGATAACTTTGTGTCGCATAATATCGAAGGCATCGCCCGCCAGAACTATAATTACTACTGCCCCCTCGATCCGCAGACCAACGGCTTCGGGCACTACGAACCGATTCCGGTGGGAGCGACGGGTGACCAACTACTGACCATCTGGAAGACTCTCTTTGAGCATATGATACGGGGCGAATGGGCGGAAGCGGAAGCCTGGCGCGATGCAATCCTGAGTCCTTATCCCTATGAGATCGTTCATCTCACCGAACCTATGACGAGTCGCGAATACTATATGGTGCGCGAGCGGCTGGATTTTTCTTTCACGGATGTCAATGATCCCGAGAATCCTGCTGATGACGAGATCGGATCGTTTTATTACGGCTGGGGCTTGTATGTTTTCGCGGTCCAGCCGAATCACCGGCGGGTAAATATTCAGATCGTTCATCCGAATGACGACTTCATTGTTCCTTATATAGCTCTGGACATGTTTCAGACTATCGGCGCGGGGAGTTTTTTCTTCAGTTCGGTCGGTCGCGAAGTGCTATGGACAAATGTCGGGACTTATGACAACACGAAATCACTCTGCGATCCCTCCCGCAACGGCCGTCATGTTTTCCAGATGGCTCAGGAAGCCTTCATCGATTATGTGCTGGATGAACTCGATGAGCAGCCACTGACCGCGCAAATGCACAGCTATGACACCGGCAATCGTAACTTCTCGTCCGCCATCGTCAGCGCGGGACGGTTTGAGGGACTCTTCAGTCTGCCGCTCTATGACTGGTCAGGTTTTTTAGGCGGTGTGATCAACCGCACTCCGTGGATTGTCCACCCTGCCGGAGTAATCGGAAATCCCAATCCGATTACGTTAACGGAGTTTTACGGATCAAGCTCGGCGCGGCGGCTGGAGGTTTATGATGACATGGGAACAATGCATCTGATCCCGAATCCCAACGACCTTTACGGCCATCCGGAGAACCAGCAGTTTCTGTATCGCGCCGCCGACGCCGACGCATGCAGCGATGACCGGTGGAATATGCATGTCGAATGTGATGAACTGCCGAACTGCATTGACGATGACACGACCTCATTGGATTTTTACAGCAGCAGCGGCTATCCGGTCACCTGGCAGAACTTTGTGTCGATTACGGACTACTACCGCCCGATGACTCTCGCGCTGTTTGAAACATTGGAGGAGATGCGCGGCTCGCGGCACGACTGGACCATTACCGCTCCCGGCCACGTGCAGGCGACGCGAGTCAAAGACAACCGCGTGACTCTGACATGGGAACGCGCCCGTGATCCTTTCTTTTACTCTTATCGTATCTACTGGGATTTGAATCCGGATGTCGGCCGTCACTCGCCCTATGAGGATCGCTTCTCGAACGGATTAGACGACTTGTGCTCGCAGTTGACCGAAGTGATTACTGTGGACGCGGATTTTCTTTATGATTTCACTTACTACCTGGCCATGACCGGCGTGGACAGGCAGGGCAATGAATCCGCGTTCAGCGACATCATCACGATTCATACTGAGAATACGAATCCGCTCTGGATCTGGGTTGTCGAACCGAACGGCGGCGATACTTGGTTTGTGGACAGCACGGTCACGGTTGCTTGGAATCCCGGCTTGGTCGGCGGTAATGTCAAGGTTGAGTTCTCGCGGTATGGTATGGCCGGTCCTTGGGAGACCATCGCCGAGTCCACCCCCAACGACAGTCTGCTCAGCTTCGAGATTGACGGACCGCCTTCGCAAGAGTGCCGGGTTGCGGTTTCATCGGTGGAAAATCCCGCGCAGGATGATACCTCCGATGCGGACTTTTCACTGATCATTTCAAGCCCGCTGTTGGAGACGAGTTTTGAGACAGTTGACATTAACTGGACGCATTCCGCAGCCTCGGGCTGGGTCGACAACTGGCATCAATCCACTGAACGAGCGCGGCATGGTGTTCGCTCTTACAAGTGCGGCCATTTCGGAACCGGCTCATACAGCAACCGCTGTGATTCACGGCTGACGCATGCTCCGCTTGCGCGGCTGCCTGAAAATGCGCGCTTGATATATTATCAGCAGATTCAGGCGGAGACCGCGGATTCGAATCCTTATTACTGCTATGATGGGGGCGTGATTGAAGTCTCATCGGAGGGCGGGAATTTTCTACAGGTCACTCCGCTGGGCGGCTATACGAATGTCATCGCTTCCAACACGACGGGACCGTTGGCTAATCATGCGTGTTTTGCCGGTAATGTCACCGACTGGGTGCAGGTGAATGTTGACTTGTCCGCCTATGCCGGTCATACCGTGCAAGTGCGCTGGCGGTTTGTCAGTGATAATACGGTTGTTCGTGAAGGCTGGTATGTTGACGACATATCAATTTTTGAAGCGCTGTATGCGACGCCCGGGCCGAGTACGGTGACTTTGCGACGCGAGGGTGATGTGCTTGTGCTCGATTGGGATGATGATATTTTCGTTCGTTATCGTGTTTACAGTTCCTGTTCACCCGACGGGCCGTTCGACACCTTTGAAGGCGAGTCCACGGAATCCCAGTTGACTTTACCCAATGGCGCGGACGCGAACCAGCGATTCTATATGGTCTATGGCGAGCACGGAGAGCTTTCGGATTAGAGTGTTTCCCAAAAATATCAGAGGGGAATCAGCATAAACCTCGCCGAGCAGGGTTTAAGCGCCGAACACTTTCCATCTACTCGGTGTTGTAACAGGCGCGGTACCCTGCCGGAATCCTCTTGCAAGCCTACCTAATGTCATTCAGCACTAGACATTGGCGGGGCGTCCAGAATCTCACCTACCGCTTATGATCACAGACTTGCTTTTCACTAAAAGCGGCAGTATATTTGAATAGTTGGCAGAGTCTTCGTTGGTTGCTTGAGTAAGGCACCCGGCGATGGAACTGTTTAATTTCACAGTACTAAACTTCAATAACCCTGATCGGCTGCGACAAAGAGTTGCAGTCGGCAGGGTTTTTTAATTCTGGAGGGTTCTCATCATGAAGCATTGCATCGTTTGTGTTCTTTTGTTACTCACCGCGACTCTATCTTATGGTGTCAGCGTCACCGGAGTCGCCCTGCTCGAAAACGAGACCGACCATTCCGGCATCGAAGTCAAGTTCGAAGCGGTCAGTCCCTCGGCAGAGACGGACTCGGTTTATACAGATAGCCTTGGGATATTCTTGAGCGAAATTGAACTGGGAGTATATAATGTTCACTTCTCCAAGATTAATTATGGAACACTTGTAATGGATACAATCGCTTTCATTCAAGACACAACGCTCGCTACGGTCACATTGACGAACACTGAATCGGATCTCAGTGGATCTTTGAACGACACGATTGCGCCGGGTCTGTATCGAGTTACTGGGGATATTTTCGTGGACGCGAGTGATACTCTGGTGATATTGCCGGGAGCAAGGTTCGAGTTTATTTCCCCCTTTGGTCTCGCCATATACGGACACTTGAATGCGGAAGGAACTCCTGACGACTCAATAATTTTTTCGTCCTTGTACGAAGACGCAAGATGGAGCGGCATTGTTTTCCATCCTAATACAATCGCGATAATCAGTTATGTGTTTATATCGAATGTCTCTGTTCGTGGCGAAGCCGGGGGCGGGGTGACTTGTTTGAATTCAAATGCAGAGTTCTCTCATTGCAGCTTCGTCAGTAACTATGCTGAAATTGCAGGAGGGGGAATGTATGTAAGGGGGGGGACGCTTCAAATAGTAGATTGTGTTTTCTCGGACAATATTTGCGATTATCTGGGCGGCGGACTTTGTAGCGATCTGAGTTGCACTTTAGAGATATCGCACTGTGAATTCCTTCATAACCAGGCTGGCTCTGGTGGTGGAATCACAATCGGATCAGGGACTACTGTTTTTATGAATCAGTGCATGATATTTCAGAACGACGCTGACGGAGGAGGCGGAGGAATTTACTCTCGACATTCTACATCAGGAGGATTAATCGAGTATTGCACGATCAGCGAAAATACAGCCTCTGGGGGCGGTGGAGGACTATATGCGGATGGCCCACAGAGTATTTCCATGCGAAAATGCAGTATCATCGGAAATCAATCTTCATGCTATGTCGGCGGATGTCTACTTGCCGATTCGGATATACATATGGACTGCTGCAAGATTACAGGATGCCAATCTTGGATCGAAGGACCTAACAGTATATATATCGGTGGAGGAGCACCTACACTACAGAATTGCACTATTGTGGGCAGCAACACACGTTTCTACGGAGAAGTTAAACTCGAATTTACTTCAGCATTGCTTACAAACACTATCATCCGAAATCAAGGCATCGGAGTATACTTCGACGATAGTCCACACACAACGATAGAACACTGTGATATTTTTTCTATAAATGGTCAATCTCTGGCATTTGAAGATGATGATCCGGCTCATGGACCTGTTATTCTTGGAAATATCTTTGTCACCAACGCCAACGGCGATTCCTGCGACACCTACTACAACATCTTCGAAGATCCGCTCTTTATCGATGCTGAGAACGACAACTATCACCTACAGGAAGGATCGCCTTGTATTGATGCCGGCGATCCGAATTTGCCCTATGATCCCGATGGAACCATTGCCGATATCGGAGCCTACTATTTCCCTCAAACTCAAGCGATAAACGATCCTCTTTCATCGCTGCCGACTGAGTTGATACTGCACCAGAACTATCCCAATCCGTTCAATGCAACGACACGCATAAGCTTCACATTGCCTGAAACGGGAAATGTCCGGTTGGATCTGTTTGATATACGGGGACGGCAGGTTGCGGAACTGTTGCATCGTTCCCTCGTTGCCGGTGAGCATACCGTATCTCTCGATGGAAAGACTTTTGCCTCCGGCGTTTACTTCTGCCGTCTGCAATTTAATGGTCAG
Organism: bacterium; assembly: GCA_018814465.1. GTDB lineage: Bacteria > Electryoneota > RPQS01 > RPQS01 > RPQS01 > JAHIZR01. The sequence continues at coordinate 4,914 of JAHIZR010000328.1, forward strand.
AGTTTAACCAGAAAAATGATACTGATGAAATAAGCAGCACAAAAGAGGATAAATCATGAGGCTTTCTTTCTGCATTCTTGCGCTGCTGAACGCGTCGCTGTCCTTCGGCGTCACAATCACCGGAGTGGCGCTGCTCGAAGGCGAGACTGATCATTCGGGCATCGAGGTATGGTTTGGTGCCGTCAGCCCGTCTGCCGAAACCGATTCGGCTTTCACAAACAGCCTGGGAAACTTCGCCGTCAATATCGAACCGGGATTCTATGATGTTTGCTACTCAAAACCGGGATTTGAGACTATCACTTTCCGGGACCAAGTGCTGTTCGTTGATACGAACCTATCTCAGGTCGTACTGACAGAAAGCAATCCATCGAGCGGAGACTTAATCGGATCGATCGGTCCCGGCGTAATCCAAATATCGAATCACATCAGAGTTCCAAATGGACGATATCTTGAAATCGCTCCCGGAACGAGGGTTGAATTTACCGGACCGTACCGATTTACGGTTGAAGGCACACTCACAGCGATTGGGACCGAACAGGATTCGATCGTATTCACGGCAACGGACTCGAGTGTTTCATGGGATGGGATTCTCCTGGTTGCCTTTTCCGATGCTTCCGTTCTCGAGTACTGCAAAGTCAAGTACGCAAACGAAATCGGTTACATGGGCGGTGGAATCAGCATTCTCTCTTCAAACGCAAATATCCATCGTTGTACAATTCAGCACTGCGATGGCGGGAACTATGGGGGCGGATTGTATATCCGTGATGCTTCTCCGACAATAGATCAGTGTGTAATAGAACACAATGAAGCATACGCCGGCGGAGGAATTCATATGTCAAGCGAGGCGTCACCGGTGATTACCGATTGTGTGATTCGCAATAATTCTGCGAATCGTGGCGGAGGAATCCTCGTGGGAAGTGACACCAACGGAGCGACGATAACGGGTTGTTCGATTCATTCCAATTCCGCGACAACCGGCGGTGGAGTAGAACTCTTAGGCCCTGCGGACATTAGCTTTATCGAGAATGACATATATGACAATCACGCTGATCATTCCGGAGGAGGTCTGTTCGCAGGATCATCATCTCAGTTCATTCGCTGTTCGATTTGGAACAACTCCGCCGGGTATGGATCAGGAGGCGCGTACATTGCCGGAGGTTCACCCGAATTTTTAAACTGTACGATTGACGGAAATTGCTCGCTGGATTATACCGATGCGGTGTTGACTAACTGTATTATCCGCGGCTATTCCTCAAATACATTGTCTTTTTATCGGAGCAGTGCAAGCCGTATCTCCTACTGCTGTATTTGGACCGGGAATGGAGACCCTATCGGCTTCATTGGCGACGATTCGACATATGCACCGCCTTTTATCGGCAAGACTATTACAACGAATATTAATGAAGATTCCTGCGACACCTACCTCAACATCTTCGAAGATCCGCTCTTTATCGATGCTGAGAACGGCAACTATCATCTGCGGGAAGGTTCGCCCTGCATTGACGCCGGCGATCCGAATTTGCCCTATGATCCCGATGGAACCATTGCCGATATCGGAGCATTTTATTTTCCTCAACAACAGTCAGTTGACAA
>JAHIZR010000329.1 GCA_018814465.1 bacterium
GTGACAGCGGTCGCAGGCCATTCCCGTCAAGGGCATTTCCATGTCTGGATTGTGATCGGAGAACTCGGGACCCATCGGACCGTGGCAGGCTTCGCACTGAACACCTTGCAGCGCGACTACGGGATTCTGATCATATCCGCCATTATCCAAACCCGTCGTCAGCTTGTTGCCGGCAAAATCAAAAGTATCATCAAAACCGGTCGTATGGCACTGAATACAATAGATATTTTCGGAAACGCCTGGAGCAGTGTAGGCCACAGCGTGATGTGTTTCAATCCATCCTTCCACATGAGCATCATGACAATGCGCGCAGCGCGTCGCGTTATTGCCCATGTAGCTTGGATAAACGGACGGGACATAGACATTCACACCCACCGTCACCGAACCATCATCCGAACCGTCATCGTCTGTTACTGTTACGCTGACCTGATACAGACCGAGCTCTGTGGGAGCAGTCCACGTAACAAACGCGCCAGTCGTAGCTGAAACCGTGCCGCCGGTCGTCGTCCACGCATAAGTCATTTCATCGCCGTTGGGATCATAGGCCTGCACGAAAATAGTTGTGTATTCGCCTGTACCGACGGAATCAGGCGCGGCGATCACAGCCGTAATAATCGGAGGCGAAGGCGGATTCGTTCCGGCAGGACCTGCCGGACCCTGAGCTCCGTCCTCTCCCGAACAACCAGTCAAGCTGAACATCAAGAAACTCATGATTGCAGTGGTCAGGATGGCGAAGAGGATTTTACGCATAATTACACCTTCCTAAAAGTGGCTAATCCGCACCTTTCGGACTTACCATGTTAATCTTGGGATTGACTCTTACAAAACTGTCGAATCTCGACGATTTTCTTGCGAAAAACACGATACTCGCATTAATCTCGCAATAGTCAAATCTTTGTATTTTAGTATTTTAATTTGCGAGTTTATTGTTCTTTGAGAACAACTTCACATGCTTTCTTATTGATTATAAGTTATTTCCGAAAGCATGAACAGAATATCTCCATCAATAAGGTAGCAAATGAGGATTTGTGTTACAATATCATTTAAATATTTATTTTATGGATTCTTAGGTAGCCCTAACTCGTGAACTTAGGAAAAACTTAGTTTAAGATATAAAATGTCATATTCACGAGGTTCATTCTTACTTAAATACCTCCAGTTTGAATTATCTAAAATCTTTGGAAATTCCTTATTGCAATTGCGAACGTTTAGCAGAAAACATGCTGTGTAATATTCTTCACACTCCGGTTTTTAGTCCTCTCTTTGCCGAGCAATACCCATGCAGCAAATGTTTGAAATTCCTTAGTGCTGTTGCTGCACAAAAAAAAGAGCGACTCCCATCGCCGCTCTCTTTCATGTTTCGAATTTCTCATTTCAGATTTTCAGTCTCACGCCTCCCTCGTGAAGCGATACCCCGCACCGTACACCGTATGAATATAGACCGGTTCTTTCGGGTCCGGCTCAAAATATTTTCGCAGCCGGAAAATCAGATTATCCACAGTTCGCGACGACGGATAGCGGTCATACCCCCAGACATTATCCAGAATCTTATCCCGGTCCACCACGTTGCCCTCATTCTCGACCAGCAGCTTGAACAGCATGCACTCTTTCTGCGTCAGCTCAATCTCTCCCTGACGGGTATATGCTTTATAGGCGGCAAAGTCCACCTTATTCCCGCCGAATTCGAACAGATCACTCGCTCCCGGGCTGCTGCGATACCACTCCTCTCTCCTTAATATAGCCCGCACGCGCTGGATGAGTTCCTTGATGCTGAACGGTTTGGTCATATAATCGTCCCCGCCTAATTCCAAACCCTTCACCCGGTCATCTTCACTCCCCCGCGCCGTCAGATAAAGAATCGGCACTCGACTCCCCTGGGCGCGGACCTGCTCGCAAACCTTAAAGCCGCTCGCTCCCGGCAGCATCACATCTAAAATCACCACACTCGGTTCATCGGCCAGAATGCGTGCAATCGCTTGCAGTCCGTTTGCCGCAATTTCGGCTGAAAAGCCTTCTGCCTCAAGATTCAGTTTAATCCCATCCGCCAGATGAGCTTCATCTTCAACTATTAATATCCGTTCAGGCATTTCCAGCATCCTTAATCAATGGAAGTTCCACAGTAAAGATCGCCCCGCGGCCGAGTCCCGAACTCGCGGCCATTACCGTTCCCTTAAATGACTTGACAATCGCCCGCACCAGAAACAACCCCAGTCCAGTCCCTTGCGTCGAGCGTGTGTCTTCGTTGCCGATCCGGTAAAATGAATCGAAAATCCGCTTCAATTCCGCATGCTCGATCCCGATTCCGAAATCCGTCACTTCTAACTTCGCTCGTCCGCTGGAATGCGACAATTTTACTTCCACCACTCGCGCCTCACCCGAATACTTTACCGCGTTTTCCACCAAATTCTTGACCACAAGCTGCCATTGCCGACTATCGGCGAGTGCGGACAATCCCGCTTCCAGCTTCATCCGAAGCTCAAATCCCTGCCGCTCATAATAAACTCGATCCTGCGCCAAAGCCGCCTCGGTCTCTTTAGCCAGCTCTATCTCCTCCAAAACCACACGCCGTTTCCCCATCACCGCCTGCGCCTGCAGCAGTTCATCGATCTGATTCGACAGCCGCGTCAAATCCTGCCCCATGATCTCGAAAACTTCCTTTTGCTTTTCCTCCGACAGCTTGCGGTCGCGCAGCGTATCCAGATATAATCTTAACGATGTCAGCGGCGTCTTCAATTCATGCGAAGTCGCCGATAAAAAAGTTGATTGCCTTCGTTCTAAAAGGATTTCCTTCCGCAGTGTCCAGTAAACATACGTCACCGCCGCAATTAATAAGAGAATCAGCACACTCCCCTCCGAGGCAAACATCCGCACTCGTCGTCCAGCCGTTTCTCGCAATGCGCCGCGTGCCTCGGTTCTTACGGCCACGACTCCCAGTTCAGTCAGTTCCAGATCGGGATAAGTCGCGGCCAGCCAAACCCGGAATGCTTCGCAGTCCGTCAGATGCTCCTCTAACCAATGATGCGCGACCGCGATCTCCCGCTCCCATACCGCCTCCTGCTGCGTCGTAATCCGCTCTCCTTCCCGCACCTGATAATAGATCCACCACACCAGCAGCGCCAAGAAAAACGCCGACAAAATCAGATACAAAAGGAAATGCTTACGCGATGAAGATAAATTCATGAATGAGTTCTATAGGATCAATGCAATCGGTCATCAATTGAACTGTTAATCGATCAGAGTTGCCTCGGTAGCGTCGCGCACGGCAGTGCACTCTTGCTTTCCATGCCGCCGCATCATCGAGTCCGATATCGGTGTCATCCTGAGCCGCGCACCTATTCGATTACTTCATATTACATACAACCTGCGCGGCGAAGGATCACTAAAAGTTTCTTAGTCTGGTAACTCTCCCTCCCCCATTTACTTGTAGAGAAATGGGGGTAATCATTTCAATAACAAACACGACTTCGTCGCCCTGAACTGATCAGTCGCAAGCGTGTAGAAATAAATCCCCGAACTCTGCCCGCGCGCATCCCAGACAATGCTGCGCACTCCGGAAGAACTTGTTTCATCCGTTATTTGTTTCACTCTGCGTCCTAACAAATCGATTATCTCCAGCGAAACATGACTTGCTGTGGGAACAGAATAGCGGATCGTCGTTTGTCCGTTAAAAGGATTCGGATAGTTCTGTTCGAGCCGGTAGTCGAGCAGGTTTCGCCCGTGACGCTGCGCTTCGATCCCGTTCGGATCGGAACTGAACACTGTCATCACTCCCAGATGATCCGAAGGATAGTGACTTCCGTCATAGGTCGCATTCATCACCACATAAGAGGTATCTATCAGCAGCGATCCCGTATTCCGGTAAAACAAAAAATCAATCCGCGAAGTCGGTGCTTCCGCCGGGACCGTATAGCCATTTTGCCCCGGATTGGCTTCCGCGAATGTATCCGTGTATTCGCTTTCCGGTGTGTCATTTACCAGCAGATTAATCGGATCGCTCCCCGGCGTTGTATTGAAATCCCCGCCTAAAATCGCCGCCGCTGATGGATTGGCAGCTTCGGTCTCCGAAATATACTCCATGATAGTCTCGACTTGCTGCACCCGAATTGCATTATCCCCGGACTGATAAGCCAGATGCGTGCTGAAAATATTCAAGAATCCCAGCGGCGAGTCAATCCGGTTCCACGCAACCTTTCTCGGAAAAGTACTCTGCGGCAATGAACGAAAGCCTTCATTGGTCACCGGGTACTTGCTCACGATGCCGATGCCCTCGTAGAACTGATCCCACGCGATATGCGTCTGCGCGAAATAATAGTGATAGGTCGTGCCGAAATGTTCGCTGAGTTCATCGGCGATCGTGCGCGCCATATTATCCTCGCCGCCTCCGGTCGTCGTCTCATTGATCTCCTGCAGACAGATGACATCCGGGTCGAGCTCTTCCAGATACTGCACGATAAACACCATCCGCACCTGCCAGTTGCTCCCCGGTCGCATTCCCTGTAAATTATAGGTCACCACCTTCAGCGGTTCCTGGGCAAAACAACAGCAGGAAATCAGACTCAATGCTCCGGCTAAAAGCAGAAGCTTGAATGAAGACCTGTTCATTATGTTAGCTGGCTTCGGCACACACTACCTCCGGACTCTAAAAGTAAGCGGAATGGCGACCCATACTCCCACCGGCTCACCATACTGGATCGCCGGTTCGAACTGCCAATACGGCAGAACCATTTCTACCTCTTGCGCAAAACCGAAACCAATTGGATCAACTTTCATGAAATACCATCTTTTAATCTTGCCTTGAGTATCTATATAAGCCTTCACAACCACTTTGCCGGTTATACTGCGAGTTCGAGCCGCATCAGGATATGAAGGCTGACGTGATCGAAGTGGTTGGGGCGGGGTTTCAAACACATCCTTCGTCTTCCGGGAAAAATTATCGGAATCTGTGCTGTCCGGGGACGGCTTATGTCTTACGACCATACCATCAGGCAATGTGTACAGTGCGCCGGAAAAGAGAATGCTATAGTTAGCTTTCCCCTTTGGGGAAGTAGATCCAATTGTCCAAGTACTATTCGGCGTTTCCCATCTTTCTGTCTGATGTTCGTCTTCTTCATCTGCTTCAACTGTATATTCGGTCTCATCCGGCGGGAGGGATTCTGCGGCCTCGATAAACCAGCGTCCGAACTTGCTTTTCCGCTTCATAGCTTCAATCTTCAAATCGACAAGTTTATCGTCAACCAACAGCAGCTGCAAAGCATACTTGTGATCTATCAAGCATAGCGTTGCTCCATTCTCCAGATGCTCAGCCCGCACCTTTGCTCGTTTCGGAGCCGCGCTCTTGATTTCGCTAAGACTCATGTTTTTGAAAAGCGGTTGTTTGAAGTCCGGCAGCAAAATTTCCGTGTCGGATTGGTAAACGGGAGCTTCCTGCTGCGAAAACAGAACCGTACAACTCCCGATTACACAGAGGATGAAAAGAATCTGCTTCATGTTCTTTCTACCGTTTGAAAAACCAAAGGATTTGTCTTCTTTTATCCCCCTGTTCACGGGGGGGCAAAAAGGGGCTCTTTGCGTCGTTGCACCGAGTACTTTTTCGCGTCATCCTGAGTCACGCACCTCTTCGATTACTTTACCAAACCGATTTCGTGCGCGCCATATTATCCTCACCGCCTCCGGTCATCGTCTATTTGATTTCCTGCAGACAGATTACATCCGGATCGAGCGCTTCATATTAAACACCTAAACAGCAAAACAAACTCGATCCATCCACTTCTTCGATCAACGGTTCCACAGCGCACACATGAGCTAACTCGCTGAATCGAGTCCCGGAAACCGTTGTAGCCCTGAAGCCGTCCTTGCAGACAATCACGCCGTTGCCGGTTCGCGTCTCATCGATTTCACCTAACAGTCCTGCCTCCGCCTGCAGCCGGAACCAGCGCAGCCGCTCTTCCCAGAATCGCTCCGCATACGAAGAGAATAGTATGCATCCATCGTGTTTCGTAATCCGTATCGCTTCACACACTAATTCCTGTTGATCGACCTGAAACGCGGAAATGCCGTTTTGTATGCACACCACCAAATCGAATGTCTGATCACAGAACGCGGTATGCAGTGCGTTCATCTGCATTGCGAGACAATTTCCACGATCAGCCAGTTGCTCCTTGCACAACTGTAAACTGGATCGCGATGTATCAATCCCGACTAACAGTTTTACTTGCCCTGAAAGTGCGCGCATAACCCGCCCGTATCCGCAGCCCAGCTCCAGCACCACGCTGCCCGGACGAATCCGCTTGCTGATATAATCTATTTCCGCTTGCAAGTATTGCTGGACTCTGCGCGGCGCAATCTCATAGCACCGCTTCAAGTTCTCGGCTGACAGCCGATCTTGATAGTAGTCTCCCGTCATAGCTCTTCTCTCCCTCCGTTCACGGAGGGACTAAGGGGGGTTCTTTATTCAAGTTTCAAGTTTCCCGTTTCAAGTTTTTTCCCTACCCCCTGAAATACACCCACACCAAGCCCACACAAAGCGCCAGCACGACACTGAAAATCACATCCTTCCGCCGCCAGACCGGATCGGATTCCTTCGCGCCGATGCCTCCCGACCTATAAGTTAAGCCGCTCAGCTTCGCGGCCTCGGGAGTCGCCGACGTAAAACTCACCGCGATCAGCACTGCCGAACAGACCACGAACAAAAACAGCGCGAAATGCAGAAAATTGATATCGGCATAAGCATACATGATTCCCGACAGCGAATCCTTGTTCAATTCCGCCACCAGTCTCCCCATTCCCAACACAAATCCCGTAATCAGCGAAGCAATCGCCCCTCTTGAATTTACCCGCTTCCAGAACACACCGATCAAAAATACCGCCGCTATCGGAGGAGAAATATAAGCCTGCACACTCTGCAAATACTGATAGAGCTGTCCCGAAATCAGCTTCATCAAAGGAATCCAAAGCAGCCCGAATCCCACTAACACCACCGTCGCGATCTGCCCCACTAAAACCAGCCGCTTCTCCGGGGTCTCGGGTCTGAATTTCTTGTAAATATCCAGCGTAAACAGCGTCGAACAGGAATTAAACACGGAAGAGAGCGAACTCATCAAGGCCGCCAACAGCCCCGCCACGACCAGTCCCCGGAATCCCGCCGGCAGCAGCGTCCCGATCAAAGTCGGCAACGCCTGATCCGGCACGGCCAGCGTAATTCTTCCCGATTGCGCCAGCGCATACGCCACCACACCCGGAATCACGAAAATAAATACCGGCAACAGCTTCAGATAGCCGCCGAAGATCGTTCCCCGCCGCGCTTGATCCATATTCTTGCCGGAGAGGACTCGCTGTACGATAAACTGATCCGTGCACCAATACCAGACTCCCAGAATCGGCGCGCCAAAGAGAATCCCCGTCCACGGAAAAGCCGGATCGGACAGAGGCTTCCACATGCTGAAAAAACCCGGTCCCGCACTCGCCTTCAGTGCTCCCCAGCCCCCCAATTCAGCCAGGCCGATTGCGGTAACTGTCACCGAACCCGCTATTAAAACAAACATTTGCAGGAGATCTGTATAGA
>JAHIZR010000330.1 GCA_018814465.1 bacterium
ATCCCTTGTCCTTGAATTTATTAGCCGGTATGATCAAAGGGAGTCTGCGCAATCCGGATGATATTGCGGTTATTCGCGGTTGCAAGGTGGTCGAGAATCTGAAAGGCAAGCAGCGGCATCACATTCTGGCGGCATCTTACGATACACTTCAAGATGATCAGAAAACGCTTCTGAGCAAGCTCGCTGCCTTCCGCAATCCGATAACCTTCGAAACCGCATCCATATTTAAAGCGGAGGGACAGAGTGAAGCGGACTTTGAAGTAGCCTTGAAGAACCTGCTTGATCGTGGGCTTATCTTTCAGGAAGGCAAGCTGTTCGACTTCCATCCCATCATCCGCAGCTATGCCTACGACCGCCTGACGGATCGTGAAGGTGTTCACAGCCAACTTCGTGACTATTTTAAAAAGATTCCCGGTCCTGAAGGCAAGGTTCAATCGCTCGAAGAACTCAATCCCGTTATCGAGCTCTATCACCATACGGTTCGTGCGGGACGCTTTGATGATGCCCTTAGCCTCTATCAATCAAGACTTAGCAAAGTGCTTTACTACCAGTTTGGTGACTACAACCTTGTCATCGAGCTGCTGACCACGCTGTTCCCGGATGGTTTGGACAAGCTACCAAAGCTCTCACAGGAGAAGGATCAATCCTTCGCCCTTAATCATTTGGCAATAGCATTCACTCTTTCCGGTCAATCCCGCAAAGCAATCCCGCTCTTTGAAAGAAAGTTAGGCATTAATCGAAAGAACAAGGATACTGGAAACGAGATAGTTGGCCTACAAAATCTTTCCATCGACAATATAGCACTCGGCCGCATCAAGGAAGCGGAGAATTACCTTCGGATTGCGCTGAAACTTGCTATTGAGGCTGAAAGCAAGTATGGCGAAGCTGTTTCCAGACAACTACTTGGTCGGTTATTGATTTTTCGAGGATGTTTAACGGAAGCCGACAATGAATTGAACCTTGCTGTCTCATTGTATGAGCAGCATAAGCACACTCAGGGATTGACAGTTGCTCGCAGTTTTCAGGCTTTCGCAGCTACACTTCAAGGCAAGTATGAAGCTGCGCTTGATTTCTCAGAAAAGGCACAGCAATACTGGCAGCAAAAGGCGAGAGAGAGTTTTCCGTATGTACGCGACCGTGTCCAAGTGGAGTGGCTTCTCGGCTGGTCAAAGACGGGTCTGGCATCAGAAAAGCCAAAGCAGAAGAACAAACTGCTGAAGGAAGCCGAGCAACATCTCACTGAAGCTTTAACCCGTTGCCGCAAAGTCAACCTGATCGAGCTCGAACCCGATATTTTACTAACTTGGGCGCGCTGGCATCGGGCGAACGAGAATCCGCAAGAAGCTCGCAAATATTGTGATGAAGCGCTCGATATCGCTGACCGCTGTGAATACCGCTTGTGTCAAGCCGACATCCACAACTTCATCGCCCTGCTGGAACTGGAGGCGGGGCATTTAAAAGAAGCCAAGCGCCAAGCTGAAATCGGGAAAGAACGAGCTTACTGTGACGGACCTCCCTACCATTATAAACCAGCCTATGACGAATCGGAACGTTTGTTAAAGGAAATCGCCGCAATCTACGGGCAGTGAAGTTTACGGTTGCCCCGTGTAAATTCGCGCACCAATCTGGGAGGAGTTTTGCCCGCAGTATCCTTATTTTTTATTACAGTTTTACTGACCTTGTTCGGGGACAGTAGTTTTGCTGAGCCAAACTATGAGGTCACCGCAGGCCGGGCGGATCGTATCAGGATCGACGGTCAACTTGAGGATGCGTGGTTTTCGGGCGGAGTCGTCGAAGGCTTTGTCCAACGTGAACCGCACTATCCCGATCCGATTTCGCAGACGACACGTGTCTATCTGTTAAGCGATAAGGACGCGCTCTATTTCGGTTTTCTTTGTAACGATAGTGCCCCCGACAGCATCTGCGGCAAAATCCAGCGCCGCGACAACGATGACCGCTCGGACTTCGTGGATATCTATCTTGATTCCTTCCACGACCGCCGCAGCGGCTACTGGTACACCGTCACCGCCGCCGGAGTGCAGGCCGAAGGCACTATCGCCAACGAAAAAGAGTTCACCGCCGACTGGGAC
>JAHIZR010000035.1 GCA_018814465.1 bacterium
CACAACAAGCAGCAAGTAGCGAGGCTCCTCGGCAGGGAAGAAGCCGACAAAAGAGGAGACGAATCGTTTTTGGAAGTAAGTATGATTTTCCTGATCGACTTTTTGAGCGGTGCCGGTCTTGCCCGCGATCGACAGTCCTTCGACAGCGGCGAATTTTCCTGTGCCATATTTGACAACGTTGACAAGCATCTCTTGGATATTCGCGGCGGTTTCAGATGTCATAACGGTGCGAATGATTTCGGGCACGCGTTTTTCGGTTGAACCGTCGGGATAGTGAGTAGACAGGACGAGATTGGGTTTCATTAACGATCCGCCGTTGGCAATAGCGGCATAGGCCATCGCGAGCTGCAGGGCGGTGCATGAGACTCCCTGTCCCATAGCGAGATTGGCGCAGGTTGGGCCGGTCCAGTGGGGAGGTTTGGGAACCACTCCGGATTGTTCTCCGGCGATTTCGATTCCGGTAGAGTTTCCGAAGCCGAAGGCTCGGATGCGATCATAGAAATCAGCCGGTTTGATCTTCAGAGCGATTTTTGCGGCTCCGATATTGGATGAGTAGGCCAGGACGCTGTCGACGGTCAGATCGCCGTACGGGTGTGAGTCATGGATCGTTGCGCCGGGGACGCGATAGGCCCCGTTTTCGCAGTAAATTATCGAAGAACGGCGAACGAGTTGTGCTTCCAACGCATGGATAACCGGGATAACTTTAAAGGTTGAGCCGGGTTCATAGACATCGGTAATCGGCCAGCATTTGCGGTTTTCGGCTCGTGACTCACCGGGACGATTGGGATCATAAGTCGGCAGCGTTGCCAGAGCAAGGATATCGCCTGTCCAGGGGTCGACCAGGATAGCGCAGCTTCTCTCGTAGTCGAGCGTTTCCAGTCCTTTGGCAAGTGCGTTTTCGACGACGTTCTGAAGCTGCAGGTCGATGGTGAGAGTAACATCCGCGCCGCGAAGATGCTGGATATCATCGTTACGAAGCACAGCCGCAGTCGTGCGCTTGGCGTCGTTCCAACGCACTTCACTATATTCCGCTCCAGCCAAATCCTTATCAAGCGCACGCTCAATGCCTTCCTGGCCGATGCCATCGACATTGGTAAAACCGATAACTGTCGCAAGGGAGGTGGATACCGGATAAGAGCGCCGAGCTTCCTGATCGAACTGAAGACAGGCCATTTTAGTCGATTCGAGATGCTGTTTCAGTTTCCAGTCAATGCGGCGCGCAAGATAGATAAACGAAGACGCATCGAGCTTGCGTCTGACGGTTTCGCGGGACAGCGGAAGAATCGCGGAAACTTTATTGGCTACATTATCAAGATCAAGGCCGGAAGCGGGGCGAAATCCTACCGCATAAGAAAGCGGGAGAGTAACCGCCAGCGGCAATCCGTTGCGGTCGCGGATTTCACCGCGAGGCGGTTTCATTTGACACAGGTTAAGAGTCTGACGTTCGGAAATGCCGCACCATTGGGGATGCTGGATAATCTGAATTTGCGTCAGGCGAGCAGTGAACCCTGCGACAATTAAAAGAAATAAGACGGCAAGAAGGCGTTCCCGTCCGTGAAAGCGACCGCTACTGCTCATTTAACTCTCCGGCAATTTGCGCTTCGGTCATTGCGCGTTCTGAAAGAAGGGATTGGGGGATATTAATTTCATGGACTCTGCCCTTAATCGGTTTCCAGTGGTAGCGTTTTTCGGCCCAGGCGGAGATTCTCGGATAGGCGGCGGCGGATTCCAACGTCCCTTCCAGTTGAGCGATCTCTTGATTCAGCAGAGTGATTGCGGAACGCTGCCGGGCGATGTCAAGCGCCAGCCGTTCATGCAGGATGTTTTTCCAAGCGACAGCAAATCCCGCCAGTCCGATCAGAAGTACGACTCCTGTCAGGCGAATAACAGTTGTCTGTCGTCGAATTACACGCGGGAGTTTTTTGGGCCGGTAGAGCGACCCCGGCATAGTAAGGGAGGAGTGAGCCATGAAAATCCGAGCGGTTAGAGTTTTTCAATGACTCGCAGCTTTGCGCTGCGGGATCGAGGATTCAGTTTCAGTTCCCGGTCCGAGGGTGTGATCGGTTTCCGGGTGATTCGCTTGCCGGTTGGCTTAAGTGGTATGAGCGCCGCCGGACCGATGGCAGAGTCAGTGGGCGAGGTTTTCGAGCTAAAAAACAGTTTAACCCGGCGGTCTTCGAGTGAATGATAACTAATCACCACCAGTCGACCGCCGGGCTTTAAAACACTCCATGCACCGATCAATCCCGCTTCTAACTCAGCCATTTCGGCATTGACAGCGATGCGCAGCGCCTGAAAGACGCGAGGAATACTTTTATGCTGAGTCGCCGGCACGCTTCTGCGGATAATATCCGCCAAATGAGTCGTTGTGGTAATCGGGCGACTGTTTTGTTCAGCGTGAATTGCTTTGGCGATTCTGCGGGCTTGCGAGTCTTCGCCATAGGTGCGGATCAGATCAGTCAGTTCTTCAAGACTTAGTCTTTTCAGCAGATCAGCCGCAGTCGTTCCTTTCGATGCATCCATACGCAGATCGAGCGGGCTGTCGAAGCGGTAGCTGAATCCCCGGTGTTCAGCATCCAATTGATGCGATGAAACTCCGAGATCCATCAGAATCCCATCAGCCGGATCGGAACTGAAGTCGTTTATCGCTGCAGCGATATTCGAAAAAGCCGAGTGAAGCAGTTGTGCACGGTTATCCAATACATTGCGAGCTTCAGTTAAAGCTTCTTCATCGCGGTCAATGCCGATCAGTCTGCCGTTTTGCGAGAGCTTCTCAAGGATGAACCGGCTGTGTCCGCCGCCCCCGACCGTACAGTCTATATAGATCCCGTCAGGATTTGTGACGAGGAGTTCTACGGTTTCAGTTGCCAATACCGGATCGTGGAACTTTGAGGTCATGAGCGAATCCGGATTTGAAGTTTCGCGCGGGATGCAAAAGCGAGCGATTAATTGGCAATCCCCACAGCCCGCTGCGGACGGGCTGGGGGGAAGAACCGCCTGTTATAGGCGGATGGCGCCAAAAGTATTATAGAGAAGAATCGGAGCGTCGAACCGCCCGATATCGGTTAGTGCTAATCGCAGGCTGGAAAAGAACCGCAAGCGGGACGATCCAGGATGAAGGACAAATGGGGAGTGGTCTCGATTGCGGTCCCGGTAATATTGGTGTTACTAAGATCGAACCGGATAGTGTTGCAGCCCTGATCTTGGAAATGGCGAATAATCGCCTCGATCTGAGCGATTTCAGTTTTTTTGATCGATCCTTGTATAGAGATATTGACTTCGTTGCCGAAATGGTTTATTTGTGCATGTAGTCCCATACTTAGCTCTTCTTTCCTTTGCTATCGATCAGTCGTTGCCAAGCATCTCCAGCCGTGATCTGGAGTTGGCGGCGATGTTCCGCAAAGGCCTCGGCATCCCAGATCGTGAAATGAGTGCGGCGGCCCATAAAGATCACTTCTCTTTTCATATTAACTTGCTTAATGAGGTTTTGGGGAAGAGTAATGCGACCTTGACCATCAATAGTTCGTACGACGGATTCGCCGAGGAGCAGAGTGTCGCGTTCGAGGCTACTCATACTGGCGAACTCAGTATTGTCGGATTCCCCGGATTCCCAGATCGCATTGAAGAAGTCAAGCGGGAAGGCATTAATAAAGTTGGAATTACCGAAACTTAGAACGATATGACGCTCACTTTCAGGAGAGAGAGCATTCCTGTAATCGGCGGGGATGGAAAGTCTGCCTTTGTCATCAACCGATCCTGAATAGGTACTTAAGAATGGAAGTCTGATTTTTGTGGGCATTTATGCCAATCCGTACCAATTCATCCCAACTTGTTCCTAAGATAGGGTCTCTCATGCCGATTGTCAAGAGGTATATGCAGGATAGAGAAGTCCGTTGACAGTTCATAAACAAATGATATTTATATATGTAAACTGAGGATAACTGAGCAAGGCTAAAGAAAGAATGCGAGAGGAGGCAAGTACGCCTCTATGGCATGCTATATGACTTATTCTTAACTTGTCCAATGCGGAGATAAAGTAGAACCGGATTGTCTGAATTTCCGCGTTTTACGAAACCTCACGCGGCCTGTTCCGTCCAAACTGATAGGCTATTCAGGTCGACAGAACTTTCAGCAGTTTATCCCAATCAACGTATCTTCAATTACATGAAAACTTTCTTCTTAATGCTCACGGCAGGGCTGTTTACGATCATACAATCCGGCTGCAAATCAGAGGCTGAGAACCTTTCGCCGGTGAGAACATCGGTCGCGGAAATAGGCGACATGACGCAGACAGTGGTTGCGACGGGACGAATTCGCCCGCTGCATCAGATCGAGATTCGTTCAAAGTCCGGGGGAACCGTACGGCGGTTTTATATTGAGGAGGGTGATCGGGTAAAGAAAGGCGAGAAGTTGTTTGAAATAACGCCGGACGCCTCGCCCTCCGAGCAGGTTCGTGCCAGAGAGGCGCTCAGGAAGGCGAATCTTGAAGTCAAGCAGGCCGAGGACGATTTGCGGATTGCGGAGGAATTGTGGGAAAAGCATTTAGGTCCGGAACAGGTTGTACGGGATGCAAGAAGAACGCTGGATCGGGCTCAGGCAGGTCTGGCCGCCGCCGAAGCGGAATGGGGACTCATTCAGCGGGAAAAAGTTGGATTTGATGAGAGCAACAGCAGCACAATGGACATCGTGCAGAGCTCGACAACAATCGTCGCACCGATCGATGGTTTGATTTTTACACGAGAAGTAGACGAAGGCGCGACGGTTACTCCGACGACATCAGCTTCGGGCGGTACGGTGGTAGTGACGATGGGGGATGACAGCGAGCTGGAGTTCAGAGGCGATGTTGATGAAGCGGATATCGGAAAGCTGAAGATCGGGTTGCCGATTAATCTTACTGTTCAGGCATACCCGCAGAAGCAATTCACGGGAGAGATAACACATATCTCGCCGGTTGGCCGGATCGATCAGCAGGAACAGCAGACGGTGTTCGGTGTGCGCGCGTTGTTGGAGAACGAGGAGAACCTGCTGCGGGTGGGGCTAAGCGCGACAACGAGAATCGTCGTGGATGAGCGCAAGCAGGTGGTTATCGTCGATGAGATGGGTCTGAATTTCAAGGGGGATTCGGTTTATGTCAAAGTTATCGTGGATTCGACGACTCAGAAAACGGAAGACAGAGTCGTGAAGTTAGGAATCTCAGACGGGATTCGGACTGAAGTCACCAGCGGTCTTGAAGGCGGAGAAGTCGTCAGCCTGGGCAGTGTAGTCGATCAGGAGAACTGAGGATGAGTCTCTGGGAGCTAATCAAACAGGTGTTTGCGAACCTGCGCGCGAACAAGCTGCGCAGTTCGCTGACGATGTTCGGCATTACGTGGGGAATCGCTTCGGTCATGCTCCTGTCGGGGCTGGCCAACGGCTTTAAGCAGCAGGACATGGCAGGCTTGAAATCTTTGGGGAAGGATGTCATCATTGCCTGGGGCGGCCGCAAGAGTCTGTCCTATGGAACGACGCGCAAAGGCGAGCGGGTGTGGTTTGATCGAAAAACGGTGGAAGCTTTGGAGGCAAAGGCTCAGTACTTCAGATTCAGTCCGGAGGTTTCGGCGTGGAATACGGAGATGCGAGCCGGACCGCGCATCTATAATACACGACTGGCGGGAGTCGGGGCTGAGTTCGGAGAGATGAGAAATCTGATACCGGATCACGGTCGGTGGATTTCCAAGCGGGATTTGGATGAACAAAGGCGAGTGTGTATTATCGGTGATGAGGTCCGAAAGAAGCTGTTTGGCGAGGTCTCCGATCCGCTTCACCAGAGAGTGCTGATCGGCGGAAGAGAATTTTTAATCATTGGATGGAAGTCTGCAAAGGAGCAAGGACCCAGCTATTATGGTCCTGACAATGACATGGTGTATATTCCCTGGACCACTCAGTTGGCGCTGTACGATCGCTGGTGGTTTGGGAATTTTGTTTTCACTCCTCACGAAGTAAAAGACCACGATCTCGCCATCAAGGAATTCAAGACGATTGTCGGCAAGGTGCATCGCTTCGATCCGGAAGATCCTGAGGCAATAAACCTTTGGGACACTTTAAGTCAGGCACAGGAAACGGCACAGGTATTTGAGGCGATCAACATGCTGATGGTGGCGATCGGCGCGATAACGCTCATGATCGGCGGATTGGGAGTGATGAACATTATGCTGGTTTCGGTCGTGGAAAGGACGCGCGAGATCGGTATTCGAAGGGCAATCGGCGCGACATCCTGGACGATAGTCAGACAGTTTTTCTTAGAGTGTCTGGCGATTACGGTGATATCAGGCAGTGCGGGGATGCTGCTGGGATGGGGGATTATCGAGCTCATGAACAATATTACGCTGCCCGAAGGTGTTTCGTCTCCGATATTATCGGAAAAGACGATGTACATATCGGCTGTTTTAATCGGACTGGTGACACTAATGTCCGGTCTGTATCCGGCGATCCGGGCGGCTCGTGTAAATCCTATAGCGGCATTGCATCATGAATAAAAAACTGCTTCTGTTATTCCTGCTTTCTTTAACCGTTTGGTTTGGTTGTGACAAAGACGATGATCCGCCACAGCGAACATGGACGGCGAATTTGCTGTGGTCTTCAGGCAGCAGACCGATTGCCTCTCCCGACGGGGAACGTGTGCTGTTTATTGAAGAAGGCGCGAATGGCGGGTTGTATTTGCTGGAAAACGGGCAAGCCAGAAAGCTGAATGAAGGCAGTCCCGCATTGCGTGCGGATTACTGTTGGTCGCATGATGGAACGCGGGTATGCTGCTCGGGACCGGGTTTGCCCGGCGAAGCTTCGGCGGGTATCTATTTATCAAGCAATGCGGAATTGACGGATTTCGAGCGGATTTGGGATCGAGGATCGGATCCGGTTTTCACTCGATTCGATGAGGAGATACTCTGTGCCGGTCCTGAAGATGGAGTATCGGACGGCATTTGGAAGATTGACTTAACTACTCAGGAACCAATCCGAATTATTTCGAAAGGCGTAGAACCGCATCTTTCTCCCGATGGGCATAAGATCGCATATACTTATACGACCGGAGGAGTCGCGGGAAGAACGTTGGTCGTGTTCGATCGTCAAAGTCTGGAAAGCGATACCATCGGAGTGGGCGCTGCCGCGCTGACTTGGCTGGCGGATTCGGAAACGATCATTTATGAGCGGGTACAGAATGATTCGGGCGATGTGGGACTGTCGAGGCTCTTTCTCACAGAAATCGACGAATTTGCTCCGGGGGAACTTTTATTTGAGAACGCTGCGAATCCGGTTGGGATTCCGGGAACGATGCGGTATCTTTTCAATACATTTTCAGGAGATCTTGCGGAAGGAATTCGGATCGGAGAGATAACCGGAAGCTATGAGCAGTTGGCTGATTCGGGATTTGCTCCCTATGCGGTTTCGGAGGATCATATCGTAGCGGCGGCAGCTTCTGGAATATTTGAGATCGTCAGATAATAAACCATGAATGCAAAAAGCCCCGGCATCGACCGGGGTTTTTTATTTGTAATGAATCAGTAATGCGTGATGACCTGTTTCGTATCATCCGCCTCACCGGCTACGAAGCGTCGCACGATATCCCTCGGCGAATTCTGAGTTTCCTCCACCGTCCCGGAATGGATAATGATGCCGTCATGAATCATGACAATGCGGTCGGAGACTTTAAAGGCGGATACCATGTCATGCGTTACGACAATCGTCGTGACATTCAGTTTTTCGTTCAGGTGAATGATAAGATCGTTGATGGAATCTGCGGTAATGGGATCGAGTCCGGTGGTGGGTTCATCATATAAGATGTATTCCGGTTTTAAGGCAATAGCACGCGCCAATCCGACGCGTTTTTTCATGCCGCCGGAAAGCTCCGCGGGTTTGAGCTTTTCGATACCGGGCAGGCTGACCATTTCCAGACATTGCCGGACGCGTTCGGAAATTTCGCCGTCTTTTTGAAGCGTATGTTCGCGCAGACCGAGACTGATGTTTTCCTCGACCGTCATGGAATCGAAGAGCGCGGCTCCCTGAAAGAGCACTCCGATCTTCATTCTGGAATTGTAGAGATCTTTTCGTGTTGCGTTGGTGATATCGACGCCGTCGATAATGACTCGGCCGGCATCAGGTTCCAACAGGCCCACAAGATGCTTCAGCAGCACGGACTTGCCGGAGCCGGATTGACCGATAATCGTGACCGCTTGTCCAGTCGGAATCTCCAGATCAACGCCTCGCAGGACAG
>JAHIZR010000331.1 GCA_018814465.1 bacterium
AGCACGGTGTCGCCGCCTTTTTACCGATTTTGCAGGATCGCGGAATAAACGGAGCCGGAACGCGAGTTCAGGATATAGATCGTCCCATCATTTGTCACAGCAATATCATCGACACTTCTGATCCCCGCTTCCTTCAATTCCCGCTGGCTCAGGAGTTCTTGCGCAGGATCGCCCTCCATACTGATTAAAAAAATCCCTTCCACAGCTCCGGCATAGAGCTTCGCACCGGATGCCGTAAAAACAAATTTATCCAAGTTGTCCAGCGACGTCGGGAGTCGTCCGGCTTGGATTAAGAGCGGATCGCTGAAGGAGAGATATTTGTCTCCGCGTGAATGCCAAACAATGCCTTTACCGGCAACATAAACAAGTTGTCTGATTCTGGGGATAAAGCTTTCACCGAGAGTGGCGCCCAACGATCCCTGCAGAACAAAAAGCGGATCATAGCGAAGCAGTTGACCGCTGTCCTCGGCATAGAGATAAACATCCCCCTGCGGCGACACCGCGATCTTCTCAATCTGTTCAGCAGAACCTTTCGCTTGGTCCATCACGATCAAGCTGCCCTTCATTTCGAATTGACGAGAGAGCTTGCTGACTCGTCTATTGCCGAAGTCCGCGACCCAGAGTACAATTCCGGATTCCGCGGCAATATCCTTCGGCCACATAAACTCGCCCGGACCGGATCCCATCGAACCGACTTCGAACAGTAATTTCCCCTGTTTGCCAACAGACAGCACACGATTATGCCCTGTATCGGAAATGATAAGGGAACCATCGGGCGCGGTCGAAATCGCGCTCGGTTCCCGCAATATCACTGTCTCTGATGGAATAATCCTCATAACAGCTGTCTGACCGAGGCAGACTGACGCAAGGAAAAATGACAGCAGCATCGCTCTACACATCATCCAGTTCTCCATGCTGAACGATCGAGCGCCGCTTGATACATGTCGATATAGTGAGCCGCAGACTGCTCCCATGAGAAATCGCGAGCCATTGCATTTCGCTGTATTTGTTTCCATCGCGTGGGGTGATGATAAGCTTCGGCTGAGCGACGGATCGTGCTCATCAAATCCGATGAATCATAGCGATCAAACTTGAAGCCGTTTCCGCTTCGGGGATCAAAATCCGCGTCGATAACGCTGTCATGGAGTCCGCCGGTTGCTCTGACAATCGGCGGCGTTCCATATCGCATACTCATCATCTGATTCAATCCGCACGGTTCGAATTTTGAGGGCATCAGAAACAGATCTGCGCCTGCTTCAATCTGATGAGCGTAGGCATCATCGTATGAGATAGAAACATGCATTTTGTCCGGGAACGTTCTTGCAAAGTCGAGCAGCAGATGCTCATAATAAGGATCGCCGGTCCCAAGGATAATAACCTGCACGGGAAGATTCAATATTTCCGTCATTATCGGAACAATGATCTCAAATCCTTTCTGCTCAGTGATTCTGGTGATCATCCCGATTAACGGAATCCCTCTGCGATAGGAAAGATTCGCTTTCTCACAAAGCGCCTTTTTATTTCCGATCTTCTTCGCCACGAAGTCGGCGCTGTACCGGACAGCGATTTTCGTATCGGTATTCGGATTCCATTCATTCGTGTCGATCCCGTTTAGAATCCCTCTGAACCGGTTTCGATTCGCGGTCAATACTTGTTCCAGGCCGAAGCCATATTCGCTGCTGGATTGAATTTCAGCGGCGTATGTGGGTGAGACGGTATTAATGACATCTGAAAACTCGATAGCCGCTTTCAGAAAGCTCAGCATGCCATGGAATTCGATCGGTCCGCCGAGTGTGAAATATTTTTCGGCTTCCGGGAGAAATCTTAAAGAGCTGCGCGGGAACAATCCCTGATATGCCATGTTATGGATGGTGAAAGCAGAGCGGGAATCGTTGAACAGCGCTGATGAGGATGATTCCTTCATGAGCAGAGGTATCATCCCGGTTTGCCAATCATGGGAATGAACGATATCCGGAATCCAATTTGAAAGGCGGCAATACTCGAGAGCGGCGCGGCACAGCACGGTGAATCGAGCATCATTATCGCCAAAGTCGCGCTTCTGCACGGTATCGACATAGAGCCCCGAGCGATGAAAAAGTCTTGGGCAATGCAGGAAGAGAAAGCGCACACCATTGCCGTTCTCATGATTCACGAAAGTGATCAGGTATTCTTCCTTGCCGACTGTCAGCAGCAGGGAGAGATCGTCTTTCGTCGGCAGCGGCACGCCGCTGATCGAGGAATAGTAAGGCGTCAGCAAACAAACATCATGTCCCAGCCGCGATTGCGCATGCGGCAGCGCGGAGCTGACATCTCCCAGTCCCCCGGTCTTGCTGAACGGATTAACTTCAGAAGTAACGTGTAATATTTTCAAGAATGTTTCTACGAGTTTGTTTCTGCCAGCCGAACCAGATTTCTGCCGTGTCGCTTCACCCAATAGAGCGCTTGATCGGCTTGTTCAATCATTTCTTCAGGACGGTGCGCTTTGCGATTGTCTGTAACACCGCATGACACAGTAATCGGACGCAGCCGCTCGCCGGTATCGCTCACGACAATCTCACTCGATACCGCTTTACGAATTTTCTAGGCGACAATGAGACCATCCTCAGCCTTAATCTCAGGCAAAATCAACGCGAATTCCTCGCCGCCGTAACGAGCGACGAAATCGATATCTCTTACGGAGCTTCGTATTTTTCGAGCGACCCAGGTCAGCACTTTGTTTCCGGCCTGATGACCATAAGAATCGTTGTACAGCTTAAAATCATCGATGTCAATCATGATGAGAGTCATGGGACTGTGATAGCGCAAGCCGCGTTGGAATTCGGTCCGAAGCTGCATATGAAAAAAGCGCTGATTATACAGATCCGTCAATCCGTCGATCATCGCCATGCGCTGCGCGCGAAGATAAGCTCCGGTACGATCGAACAGTCTCGAAATGCCGTCCTGAAACTGATCGAGAACTTGTGCTTCGATATCCGTATGAATAAACTGCCGGGCAAAAAACAGCTTCAATATTCCAAGTTTTCTGCTCCGATAAATGAGCGGTATCAAGATCCCTGAATTCAATCGCTGACCTCCTGGCTTCTCCGCAATCGTAATCCCCGTGGAAGCCGTGATTTCATCGATAATCATCATCTTCCCCGTGCGATACAAATCCCATTCTTGCTCGGATGAAACCGTAACAGGCCATTGGAAATCGCTGCTGCTTGAATGAATCCATGACCAGCTCTCAGACCTGTCTGACCAGAACGTCGAAGGATCGAGCAACTGGATTTCAAGGTAATCGGCATTAAAAACCGTCTGTAGTTTGGCTGTCAGACATTCAAACAGCTCTGTGCCTTCCTTTTCCAACCGGGGATCCGGCTGCACTGCTTGCAAACATTTTCTTATGAGTGCGCCCTCAGAGAGCCGCAGCGCGTAGCTGAGCAAACAACGAATAGCCTTAGAGCAGTCGGCTTCGCTATCGGTATTGCTCTTTAAGTCACCGGGATTTATACTAAGAATGGAAGCCGCTGTCTTGACGACAGCCGAATTCTCGACGAAACCGACGGTGAGTCGGTCGCCGTTATAATTGAAGGGAGATGGAGACACGGGTTCCGGTTCGGCAACGATCAGGAGTTCCGGTTGTGTGGTTTTCAGAAAGATTCGTGCGACTGAACTGAGTGGACTGGAAAATTCCTTCAGCAGACAGCCGCCGCCTGCAAATGGCTGAATAAGCTCGGAAAATTCTTTGCCGGGCATGCGCAGCCAGTGCCAGTCACGTATGCTTGAGTTCTCTTTAATCAGACGAAAGAGTGAAGTCATTCTTTTCGGTCTCCTTATCGTCCTTTTTACGCCGGTCTCTTATCCATTGAAAAAGCCAAGTCGCGTTTTTTACCGCTTGACCCAAGTGGCAGTTGTTAAAAAAAAGATAGCCGCCCGATATTTCTTCCTTAAAGTCAATCAATCTTTTTCCCCATTCGGTCATTTCTTCCTGAGAATAATCGTAGTCATAGCGATCCCCCGCTTCCGGATGATACCAGTTTCGGGCATTCCTGCCGTGCAGTCTGACATAGATGATATCCGATGTCGTAAACAACTCCGGAGTAAGCAGGTTCGGAAGCTGTGGCTCATCCGGGACAACCCAGGTAATATTTTCGCTGCGCATGATACCGCGCGTTGAATCCGAATCCCAACTCCGGTCACGAAACTCCGCACACAAACGGATTTCATTTGTCAGCGCTCGTAAATGCAGCAGGTAGCGTAAATTCTCACCACTGTACTTAAATGACGCGGGGAATTGTGCCAGCACTCCAAGCAGTCTGCCGGAATCCCGTAGTGGCTTCAGACTCGACAAGAGCGAGTTTACGGAAGAATCGGGATCCTTTCGTTCGTGTGTCGCATCGGCGTGCAGTTTTACGAATATCCGGAAATGATCCGGCGTTCTCTTTTCAATCGCGTTAATCGTAGTCGCTGACGGCAGTCTGTAGTATGTACTATTCAGTTCGCCGACATTGAAACGCGCGGAATAGTATTCAAGCCAGCGGTCCTTTGAAACACGAAACGGATAAAAGACACCGGCCCAATCATCGAACCGCCAGCCCGATGTGCCAATCTCAATATTTTCTGCTTTCATCGAAGTTGGAGAGCATAACCTTCCCGTCAATGAGAACCGATGACGGTTCCATCAAACCGAAGTGGTAACTCAGTGTTTCGAGATTGGGAATATTCCATAGTGTAATATCAGCGAGTTTGCCTGCTTCGAGCGATCCGATTTGCGTATCGCGTCCGAGCACTCGCGCCGCATCAAGCGTCACCGCCCAAAGCAGCTCTTCAGGTGTCATTTTGCAGTAGATCGCGGCGGTTGTCATACTGAACGGTATCGACTCGGTCATGGAAGTGCCGGGATTGCAGTCGGTCGCAATGGCGATTCGCATGCCGGATTCAATCATCTTTCTGGCTGGCGGATAAGGAATGCTGTTCAGGAAGAAGACGCAAGCAGGCAGAATCACTCCGGCGACTCCCGCCTCCACCATTGCCTTGATTTCGGCGTCATTCAGGTATTCGAGATGATCCGCGCTGCGTGCTCCGAGTTCGGCTGCCAGCAACGCGCCGCCCGAGTTTCCGAATTGATTGGAGTGAATCGTAATCGCTAATCCGTTGTCCTTAGCCGCAGTTAAAATCCTGCGGGACTCATCAACCGTGAAGGCTCCGGTTTCACAGAAGATATCCGCCGCCGTCGCCAAATCTCGTTCGACCACTTGCGGAATCATTTCATTGATAACTTCATCGCAGAATAGCTCGCGTTTGTCGGCATAGTTCTCCGGCAGAACGTGAACCAAAAAAGTTCGTTCCAGCCGCTGCGGAATGATTGAATTGATTACACGCAGTGCTGAAAGCAGATTTACCTCTCCCTGCCATTCGAGACCATAGCCGGATTTCCCTTCGATTGTCGTCACGCCTGAGCGAAGCGATCTCTGAAAACGCGGCAAAGACTCCTCAACGATTTGTTCGACTGATGCATTTCTCGTATTACGCGCGGAAGCTTGTATGCCCCCTCCGGCCGCGGCAATCTCAAGATAGGATTTCCCCGCATTGCGCATGTGGAACTCGTCGGCGCGATTGCCGACATAGACCGGATGCGTGTGACAGTCTATCAATCCCGGCAGGGCGATAGTGTCCTTTGCATCCAGTGTCGGGCAATTCGCAGTGATTTTTGGCTTAAGTTCGGATTCCTTACCAATCTCCTTGATTACACCATTCTCAATAATTATCGCCGCTGAGTCGATCGAATGGAGAGTACGCTTCAACTCGCTGCAATGTTTTTGCAGCGGCGTGATCAGTTGCTTGATATTATGAATAAAGAGATCCGGCATCAGGCTTATCTTCCTTTGAACTCTGGCTTCCTCTTTTCCATGAAGGCTCTGGTTCCTTCATTCTTGTCTTCGGTGCCGTTGCAGTAGGCGAAATGCTGCACTTCAACCTGAATGGCTTGATCGAGCGGAAGGTTAATGCCTGTATGGACAGCCTCCAGCATGGAGCGTACAGCGCTGCTGGACTTTTCTGCAATGCCGGAAGCGATCTTTTTGGCAGTATCCATCAGTTCTTCCGGAGTCGTGAGATAGTTAACCAAACCCCACTCAAAGGCTTCTTTCGCTGTAATCATCCTGCCGGTCAGAAGCAGATCCAGCGCGCGACCGCGACCGATCAGTCGCGGCAGCCGTTGTGTGCCGCCATAACCGGGAGTCAGCCCGAGATTAATTTCCGGCTGTCCGAATTTTGCTTTGTCGGATGCCACGCGGATATGGCAAGCCATTGTCAGCTCACAGCCTCCGCCCAATGCAAAGCCGTTCACCGCGGCGATGACTGGAAAAGGCATGGCTTCGATCATCGAGAATACGATATTGCCTCGGTAAGACAAATCTCGGCCGGCGGCCATATCCATCGCGGCGATTTCAGTGATATCGGCTCCGGCAACGAAACTTTTTTCTCCCGCGCCGGTGATAATGGCGACGCGGACTGTCTCATCCTCTCGCAGCGCTTCAAAGCATTTTTTCAGTTCCGCGAAGGCCAGAATATTCAGAGCATTCAAAGCTTTCGGGCGATTTACAGTTACAATGGCCATCGGACCATCTTTTTCAATCAGCAGTGTTTCAAAATTCATTGTTGTTTATACTATTTTAGTGCGCGTATGTTTAGTAATTCAATCCAGGAATGCGAATGCTATGCTCTTTGGCGCAGTCAGTGGCAAGCTCGTATCCCGCATCGTGATGACGGAAAAGTCCCGTGGCGGGGTCGTTCGTGAGCACTCGTTCAAGACGTTTTGCCGCCGCCTCTGTGCCGTCAGCTACGATTACTTGCCCGGCATGCAGCGACGCTCCGATGCCGACCCCACCGCCATGATGATAGCTTACCCAAGAAGCTCCGGAAGCGGTATTCACGAGCGCGTTCAAAATCGGCCAATCGGCAATCGCGTCGGAGCCGTCCTTCATGCTCTCCGTTTCCCGATAGGGCGAGGCCACCGAACCGCAGTCAAGATGATCCCTGCCGATCGCGATGGGAGCCGTAACTTTTCCGCTTTTAACCAAGTCATTGATAGCCAATCCGAATTTCGCACGGTCGCCTTGTCCGAACCAGCAGATACGACTTGGTAAGCCTTGAAATGGGATCTTCGGAATGGCATCTTTGATCCATCGCACCAGTCCTTTATCATGCGGGAACAGGCGCAACGCTTCCTTGTCGATTGTATAGATATCTTCGGGATTGCCGGATAACGCCGCCCAGCGGAAGGGCCCTTTGCCGCGGCAGAAGAGGGGGCGAATATACGCGGGAACAAAACCGGGATAAGCGAAAGCGTCCGAAAAACCTCCCTTCAGAGCTTTCCCCCGCAGGTTATTACCGTAATCAAAAGCAATCGCTCCTCGTTTCTGGAATTCTACGATGGCTTTGCAGTGAACAACCATCGACTCCATACTGCGTCGTACATACTCCTTGGGATCACTTTCGCGGAGCTTAAGCGCCTCTCTAAAAGCGATGCCGTGCGGCACATAACCATTTAGTTCATCATGCGCAGAAGTCTGATCGGTAATGACGTCGGGAATAACATTCATGTGCAGCAGTTCCGGCAGCACATCGGCACAATTCCCCAGTAAGCCGATGGAGACCGCTTCCCTCTGCTTGGTCGCCTTCTCCACCCACGTGATTGCCTCGTCGAGATCCTCGGTCGCTTTGTCGCAGTAGCCGATTTCCACGCGGCGGCGGATGCGTTCGGGATCGACTTCGACCACCAACACCACACCTCCGGCGAGCGTCACGGCAAGGGGCTGGGCACCGCCCATGCCGCCAAGTCCGCCCGTCAGTGTCCAGGTTCCGGCAAGCGATCCTTTGAAATGCTTATCCGCCAGTGCATTGAAAGTTTCATAAGTCCCTTGCAGAATTCCCTGGGTGCCGATATAAATCCATGACCCTGCGGTCATCTGACCGTACATGATCAAACCTTTGGCTTCCAACTCATGGAAATACTCCCAAGTCGCCCATTGCGGAACGAGGTTCGAGTTCGCGATCAGCACACGCGGCGCATCGGCATGCGTTTTTACAACGCCCACCGGTTTGCCCGATTGAACCAGCAATGTCTCATCGTTTTCCAGTTTTTCCAGAGCATTCAGAATTTGAAACAGAGCCTCGCGGGAACGTGCGGCACGGCCGGTTCCGCCGTACACGATGAGCTCTTCGCGATTCTCGGCAACTGCGGGATCCAGATTGTTCAGCAGCATCCGTTTCGCCGCTTCCTGAATCCACCCTTTGCAGGAGAGTGTGGTTCCTGTAGGGGTTTTCGGAATTTCCTTCATTGTCCTACTCAGTTAGTCGCTATTCTATGCTGGAGACACCAGCTATGTTTATATTATACAAGTAATAAAATCGAGCTATGTATGCATGATTGGCATCTGCAGCATATAGCTATCCATTTGAATATACACACTCATACATGCAAATGCAACGTAAAAAGCATATCAAAAAGCCGTGTCCCGAAATTGGAACACGGCTGTGATAATTGCCTATTTTGTGGCCTACTTGGACTTCTTGGAATCCTTATCCTTCTTCCCGGAATCCGTATGAATTACGCCCTCGAAACCGACGATCTCGATAATCGCCATATCGGCTGCGTCACCGCGGCGCGGTCCAAGCTTGATAATACGAGTATAACCGCCCTCACGCTCCGCCAGAGTCGGTGCGATTTCGTCAAAGAGAGCCTTAACCGCAGAAGCACGGCTGCAATGGCGCGCGACATTCCTGCGCGCGGCAATGGTTCCCTTCTTCCCTTTGGTAATCAGCTTTTCGACAAAGGGACGCAACTCACGAGCTTTACCAAGCGTGGTATGAATGCGCTTATGTTCAAACAGTGCCTGGCTAAGATTGCCCAGCAGAGCTTTGCGATGAGCGGTGGATCGGGAAAGGCTTCTGCCCTTATTTAAATGTCTCATTTCTTTTCGGTTTCGCTACTGAAATATTTTTCAACATCAAGGCCGAAGTGCAGATTCTTCGTGCGCAGGATCTCATTCAATTCTATCAGGGACTTGCGTCCGAAGTTCTTGAACTTCAGCATTTCATTTTCATCTCTGCGAACCAAGTCGCCGATGGTGCGGATTTTGGCTTCCTTCAGGCAGTTCGCGCTGCGAACGGAAAGCTCCAATTCTTCAACGGGCTTGCGCAGGAGCTTGCGAATCTGGAGAGTTTCCTCGTCAATATCCTCTTCTTCCTCTTTCTCCGGCTTGACGTCGAAGTTGATGAAGAGTTGGATATGATCGCGCAGGATGCGTCCCGCCAGTGTTAAGGCGTCTTCCGGTGTGATCGAGCCGTCGGTCCAGATTTCAAGAATCAGTTTCTCGTAGTCTGTCCGGTGACCGACACGAGTGTTTTCAATCGTATAAGTAACATTCCGGATCGGCGAATACACCGAATCGAGCGGGATGGTTCCGATCGGCGCATCCGGGGGGCGGTTTTCTTCCGCGGGAACATAACCGCGACCCTTTTTAACCAACAACTCCAGTTTAAGATCCGCATCCGCATTCAGCGTAGCGATGTGCAGATCGGGATTGAGGATTTCGAAATCATTGTTCCCCATCTGAATATCGCGCGCTGTGAATTCTCGCGGACCGGTCAGGTTGAGAACCACCTTATCCGGTTTCTTATTCAGCAGCTTGAACCGAACACCTTTGAGATTAAGCATAATCTCAGTGACGTCTTCGGTCACGCCGGGAATTGTGGAGAATTCGTGAAGCACTCCGTCGATATTGACGGAAACGATAGCCGCCCCTTGCAGGGAGGATATCAATACACGACGCAGGCTGTTGCCGATGGTGACTCCATAGCCGCGTTCGAGTGGTTGCACGATGAATTTCCCATAAGTATCGGTATGAGTTGCCTCATCAATTTCAACCAACTCGGGCATCTGGAAGTTCAGTCCGTTCATGAATCTCCTCGTGAGATGAAATTAGCGAGAATAGAGTTCGACCACCAATTGTTCGTTGGCTTCGAACGGAATCTCAGAGCGATTGGGAACCTCCAAGTAGATTCCCTCCATCTTGGCTTTATCCAGCTCAAGATTGGGCATCATTTTGGCGTCACGTGCTCGCTGCATCGCATCATGAATCACCGCCATCTTCTTCGAACGATCGCGAACTCGAATACGATCGCTCGGTTGAAGAATGTAGGAAGGGATATCAACGATTTGATCATTCACCATGAAATGACGATGACACACTAACTGACGTGCCTGGCGGCGTGAGTTGGCGAATCCGATTCGATAAACGACGTTATCGAGACGGCTTTCCAGCATTGCCATCAGGTTGTCGCCGGTCACACCTTTTTGCCGCTGAGCGACGCGGAAGAAGCGTCTGAACTGCCGCTCCAACAGTCCATAAGTTTCGCGGATTTTCTGTTTCTCGCGGAGCTGGTGACCGTATTCCGAGACCTTGCGGCGGCGGGTGCGCCCATGCATACCGGGGCCATAGCCCTTGCGGTCGAATGCGCACTTGGGGCCCATACAGCGCTCACCCTTCAGAAAGAGTTTTTTACCCTCTCTGCGGCAGGTTCGACAAACGGCTTCACTGTTTCTTGCCATGAAAGACTTTATCTGATTACGTTAAAAGGTCGGTGTTAGATTAAACGCGGCGGCGTTTGCGGGGCCTGCAGCCATTATGCGGCAACGGTGTAACGTCGCGGATCGTCAGGATTCTTAAACCTGAAGCAACGAGTGAGCGTATCGCTCCGTCGCGACCGCCGCCGGGGCCGCGCACGTTGATGGAGACTTTGCGAAGTCCAAGCGCCATCGCAGCTTTCGCCGCATTATCAGCGGCCAGCTGAGCGGCAAAGGGAGTATTTTTACGGGATCCGCGCAATCCCATTTTCCCTGCTGAAGCCCAGGAAATGGTATTGCCATAGTTATCCGTTATCGTAATGAGCGTGTTATTAAACGAGGATTTTACGTGCACAACGCCGGTATCCTCAACACGTTCCTTTTTCTTTCTGCCTTTTTTCTTCGACGTGGCCAATTCAGTCTCCGTTAAATATCATGGACCGCACAAGTGCGGCACCGTACTCGTGTCGGGCGCTTAAGCCCCTCTTTTCTTAAACATGACGCCCTTCTTCTTGCCCTTGCGGGTGCGCGCGTTATTCTTGGTATTCTGACCGCGGCAGGGCAGTCCCTTGCGGTGACGCAGTCCGCGATAACAGCCGATATCCATCAGACGCTTGATGTTCATCTGAACTTCCGTACGCAACGGACCCTCCACTTTCAGATCAGCGATATAAGCACGGATTCTCGCCAATTCATCATCCGTCAGAGCGGACGTGCGTTTATTCCAATCGACTTCACATTCAGTGAGGATTTTTTGCGCGGTGGGGCGGCCTATACCGAAGATATAGGTCAGTGAAATCTCGATACGCTTATCGCGTGGAATATCAATACCAGCTAAACGAGCCATAGAAGGAATGTGTTATGATGATGCGTCAGGGGATCAGCCTTGACGCTGTTTGTGTTTTTTCAATCGTGAACAGATGACATAGACGCGGCCGCGACGGCGGACGATCTTGCAATGCTCACACATTTTCTTGACTGAAGTACGGACTTTCATGATTTTCTCTCCGCCGTGTTTCTGAACGGCTATAGCAAGCTATTTATATCGGTAGGTGATGCGGCCGCGGCTCAGGTCGTAAGGAGACAATTCAACCGTAACGCGATCTCCGGGCAGAATTTTAATATAATGCATTCTCATTTTGCCGGAAATGTGCGCCAGAACCCGGTGATTATTTTCAAGGACGACTCTGAAAGAAGCATTCTTCAGGCATTCCTCGACAACACCGTCAACCTTTATGGATTGTTCCTTAGTCGTACCTGACTCCTGTATTGCCGATTACAACTGGGTGAGGATTTCAGGTTCACCGTCAGTGATGACCATTGTATGTTCGAAATGTGCGGCAGGCTTTCGATCCTTTGTCAGCACATCCCAGTCACCCAGCATATCAACTTCATGCGTTCCCATGGTAATCATGGGTTCGATCGCGATGGTCATATTTCTGCGGAGCATGGGACCTCTGCCGGGAGTTCCGTAATTGGGAACCTGCGGATCTTCCCAAAGGCTTTTGCCGACACCATGTCCAACTAATTCGCGAACGACACCGAACCCGAAAGATTCGGCATAAGATTGGACAGCATGGCCGATATTTGACAGTCTTGCTCCCGCCTTCGCTTCAGCCATAGCCAACTCGAGACATCGCAGAGTCACGTCCATCAACCGCCGGCCTTCGGGTGAAATCTCGCCGATTCCATAGGTCCACGCGCTGTCAGCGTAATAACCTTTGTAGACAACCCCGATATCAACACCGATGATCATGCCTTCTCGCATGATCCGCCCCGCAGGAATTCCGTGAACGACCTCTTCGTCTATCGAAAAACAAACGGCGGCGGGGAATTTGGCTCCGCGCCCGTTGTCCTGATTCTTGAATGCCGGACTCCCGCCATGATCTCGAATATACTCTTCAACCGTCCGATTGACATCATCCGCGTTGCCGCCGGGAACCATCAGGTGTTCCGCAGCCTTTCTCGATCCGGCCAGGATTTTTCCGGCTTGACGCATCAATTCGATTTCGGCTTCAGTTTTGATATGAATCATATCAAACCGGGGTCCAAAGCGATCAAGACTCTCGCGAAAACCTCGTCTTGTGAACCTTCGCCCGAAACGGGTCGCAAAGCCCCTTGCTTCTTATAGTAGTTGATTAGCGGCGCGGTTTTCTCGCGATAGACTTCCAGTCGGCGCTTGATGGTATCCGGCTGATCATCGTCGCGGTGAATCACATTCGGTGTCCCTGTGGGACATTTGTGATTCGCAATCAATTGCTCATCGGTCTTCAGATTAAATGTCGCGCCGCAATTGATGCAAACACGTCTTGAAGAAAGTCTTTCGATAATGACATCATCAGGCAACTCGATGGAAACCACCAGCGGGTCTGGCAGACCTAATTCCTTCAGCAAAGCTCCCAAGGCTTCCGCTTGAGGAATTGTCCGTGGGAAGCCATCGAAAATCGCGCCGCGCCCGGCATCGTTTAGATTCAAGCGATTGCGAACCATGTCGATGATGATATCATCACTGACCAGATCGCCGCGATCCATAATTTCTTTCGCCTTCAGTCCTAATTCCGTACCAGCCTGCACTTCGGCGCGCAGAATATCCCCGGTGCTGATATGTGGAACTTTCAGACTGTCAACGAGTTTCTTTGCCTGCGTACCTTTGCCAACCCCCACAGCTCCGAGCATGATAACCGTAAAACTCGCCATAACTAAAAAACTCTGCTCCGTAATTACATCCGGCGGCGGCCTCGGATGCGGCCGGATTTCATTAGTCCGTCATAATGCCGCATGACAAGATGCGACTCAACTTGCTGAAGGGTGTCTAAACCGACACCAACCACAATCAACAGGCTGGTGCCTCCGAAAAATGATGCGGTATTGTACGAAACGTTAAACTGGTTTACAATGATTGTCGGCAATACCGCAATCAGGCCAAGCGCGATCGCGCCGGGCAGAGTGACGCGGGAGAGAATCGAATCGATAAAGTCCGATGTCTGTTTGCCGGGACGAATACCAGGAACGAATCCACCGTTCTTTTTCATATTATCCGCAAGATCGACTGGATTCAGAATAATCGCGGTATAGAAATAGGTGAAAAATACGATCAGGATAAATGTCAGGATGGAGTAGGCGGCGCTGTTATAGGCAAACATTTCCGTCAGCGTCTCCCTGAATCCTCCTTCGGGTAGAAAGGTCGCGATGGAAGACGGCACGAACATAATCGACTGCGCGAAAATAATCGGCATCACACCCGCGGAATTCACGCGCAACGGAATATGAGTTGAAACGCCGCCGTACATTTTGCGTCCGACCGTGCGCTTCGCATACTGCACGGGAATTTTGCGCATCCCCTGCGTAAGGGCAACAACCGCCGCGGTAACTGCGAACAGCATGACGATAAAGAAAGCTTCCATCATGATATGACGGGTGCCGGTCGATACCATCTGCGCTTCTTCCATGATTGCATAAGGCAGGCGGTCGATGATCCCGACGAAAATCAGCAGCGAGATACCGTTGCCGATGCCGCGTTCCGTGATTTGCTCACCCAGCCACATGATAAGTGTGGTACCGGCCGAGAGCGAAATCATGGTTAGAAAATTAAAGAAGATGCCCGGATTCGGAACGACCGGCGCACCGGAGGAAGCGACCAGTCTCTCAAGGAAGATCGAAACACCACCGGCTTGCAGCGCGGCGATGATTACGGTTCCATAGCGGGTTAACTGCGTAATCTTCTTCCGTCCCTCTTCTCCCTCCTTCTGCAGTTTCTGGAAATACGGAACAACCGTTCCCATCAACTGGAAAATAATCGAAGCGGAGATGTAGGGCATAATGCCGAGGGCGAAAACAGTTGCGCGTTGGAACGCGCCGCCCACGAACATATCATATAGACCGAAAAGGGTATTCGCATTCTGTGAGAAGAACTCACCGAGCGCGCCCGCGTCGATACCGGCCAATGGCACGTGACCGCCGATGCGGTATACGAGCAAAATCAGGAGCGTAAAAGTTATCCGCTCCCGCAGTTCCGGTATTTTAAAGATGTTGGCTACGCGATCGAGCATCAGGCCGCGACCACCTTGCCGCCCGCTTCGGTAATCTTTTTCTCGGCAGCGGCTGAAAGTGTGCAGGTACGGATTTCGTAGGCGCGAGCTGCGTCCCCGGTACCCAGGATTTTAACGGCGGAATTTGCGTGACGAATCAAACCCGCCTGTTTGAGAGTGGCTGGTTCGACAATGGCATCATTCGGCAGTTTGCTCAATTCGCGAACGTTGACAACTTCAATAGATTCTGCCCAGATGTTTTTGAAACCTCGCTTCGGAAGTCGGCGATGAATCGGCATCTGTCCGCCTTCGAAACCTCTTTTGCTCGTAGAGCCGGATCGAGATCCATAACCTTTTTCACCACGACCGGACGTGCCGCCTTTACCTGAAGACGGGCCGCGCCCGAGGCGCTTCTTCTTATGGGTGGATCCTTCAGCGGGCTTTAGTGAATTCAGACTCATGATGCTCCGTCTTATTCGCTAACCGTTTTCCATTCGACAAGATGCTTTACCTGATCGATCATACCGCGAACGGCGGGATTGTCAGGCAGGACTCTGGTCTCATGGAGGCGGTGAAAACCCAGCGCCTTGACTGTTCGCTTCTGGACTTCCTGGCGTCCAATCGTACTGCGCTTGAGGGTAACTTTCAGCTTATCTGACATTGTATAATATTCCGGTAATAGACAATTGCCGGTTATAGTTCGAAAACTTCTTGAACGGTAATGCCGCGGCGGGTCGCTGCCATGCGGGCATCACTCATATTATCCATCGCGGCAAAAACCGCTTTTACGACATTGTGCGAGTTGTTGGTTCCCATCACCTTCGTCAAGACGTCGCGTACGCCGACACACTCCATGATCATCCGGACGGAACCTCCGGCAATGACACCGGTACCGGGCGATGCGGGACGCAAGATGACTTTACCGGCTCCGAACTTGCCGTGGATCTGATGCGGCAAAGTGGTTCCGACGATGGGATACCTCTTCATGGATCGCTTGGCGGCTTCCGTTCCTTTGCGAATCGCTTCCACGACTTCATTAGCCTTGCCCAGACCGTAGCCGGCCCGGCCTTTGCCGTCACCGACAATCACAATGGCATTGAAAGAGAAATTACGGCCACCCTTAACCACTTTAGCGACACGATTGATGCCGACGAGTTTTTCGATGAGGGATTCGCCGCTCTGAGTGAATTCGGCTGCTGCTTCCCTGCCTTTGCCGCGCGGCTTTCTATTTGGCTGATCGTTCATAGCTACCTTTAGAATTTCAATCCTGCATCACGGGCGCCGTCAGCGACTGCTTTAACGCGTCCGTGATAAGGGAAACCGTTGCGATCGAAGACCACGTTTTCGATCTGCTTCTCTTTTGCCTTTTCTGCGCAGGCGGCGCCGACAAGCTTGGCGATCTCGGTCGGATTTTTGTTGGAAAGCTGATCTTTCAGATCGGGTGTCAAAGAAGACACACCGAAAAGGGTCCTTCCATCCACATCGTCCACCAGTTGAGCGTAGACATGATGCAGTGAACGAAACACAACGAGCCGCGGACGATCACCGGTCCCGTGTACCACCTTGCGGATATGCTTTTTTCTCCGCATGCGGGATGCTTGTTTTTTGCGCGTGACTTTGGACAATTTATATCGCGATTTGTTAAACTGAATTGATATTACTTAGCGGTCTTACCGGCCTTGCGAGCGACATATTCGCCGACATAGCGAATCCCTTTTCCCTTGTACGGTTCGGGCTTGCGAACAGCGCGAATTTCCGCCGCGATCTGACCGACCATTTCGGCATCGGCGCCGGAGATAATTATTGAGGTCGGAGTCGGAACTTCAGCCTTAACACCCTCCGGCACGTAAATCATGACGGCATGGCTGTAGCCGACATTCAGCAGGACGCCTGCTTTTTTAAGTTCGGCTCGATAACCGACTCCGATGATTTCAAGCTGCTTTTTGAAGCCTGCCGTGACTCCGACAACCATGTTGTTAATCAACGCACGGGTCAGGCCATGCAGAGCACGATGACGCTTCTGATCCGAAGGCCGATAAACAGAGAGGATGCCATTCTCGATCTTCACATCCATCTCGGGATGCAGATCTCGTTCAAGCTGTCCCTTCGGACCCTTAACGACCAGATGACGGTCCGTTAGATTTAATTCGACACCCTTCGGGATTGAGATGGGTGCTCTGCCGATACGCGACAATTTATTCGACTCCTATAAAAGTTCCGGCAACTCGCGCTACCAGATTTCTGCCAGTATTTCTCCACCCACGCCCGCGCGTTTCGCCTGATTACCGGTCATCAGACCTTTCGACGTCGTCAGGATCGGGGTGCCGAGACCGTTATTGACTCGGGGGATGCTGCGGCTGTTGACATGCTGACGCAGTCCCGGACGGGAAATGCGCTTCAGGCCGCGAATCGCGGGTTCGCCGTTTGAGTACTTCAAGTAGACGCGCAGTGTCCCTTGCGGAGGTTCATCAATGTGAACGAAATCCCGTATGTAATAGGCTTCAAGTAGGATACGGGACAATTCCCACTTCATCCGCGAGAAGGGAATATCAACAAAGGTTTTATTCGCCTTCAGAGCGTTGCGAATGCGGGTAAGATAATCAGCGATTGGATCGGTAGTTTTCATAAATTCCTGTAAGCCTCAGCGGGACTCGAAATTACCAGCTTGACTTGGTTACACCGGGGATTTCGCCGGCCAGAGCCAGTTCACGGAAACAAATTCGGCAGACTCCGAATTTGCGGATGTATGCGCGCGACCGTCCGCAGCGCCGGCAGCGATTATACGCCCGCACTTTGAATTTCGGTGTTCTCTTCGCCTTGGCAATTAAGCAGGTTTTGGCCATGGATTGGGTTGCTTTCTAACTATGCAGCTTCGGCAGTCTGCTGTTTTTCACGCTTGCGGAAGGGTATACCGAGTTCCTTCAGCAGTTCGTATGCTTCTTTATCGGTAGGCGCTGTTGTTACGAAGGTAACATCAAGGCCGCGAATCTTTTCAATACTGTCCAGATCGATTTCAGGGAAGATGATCTGTTCTTTGAATCCGATCGTGCAGTTTCCTCGGCCATCGAATCCTTTGTCGGACAGACCGCGAAAATCTCGAATACGGGGGGCGGCGATGGAGATCAGCCGATCCAGAAACTCCCACATGATATCGCGCCGCATCGTAACGGAAACACCGATCGGCATGCCTTCACGCAGCTTAAAATTCGAGATGGATTTGCGTGCTTTGGAAACCTTAGGCTTCTGACCGGTAAAGGCCGCGACTTCTCTTACGACACCCTCGATAACACGCGGATTCTGCGTGGCTTCACCGACACCCACATTGACTACGATCTTTTGCAGGCGCGGGACCATCATCGGATTCGCATAACCAAACGTCTTCTTCAAGGCAGGTATCACTGACTGAGCATAGAAGTGCTTCAGTCTTGGAGAATAGCCCGCTGGCGGCTTCGGCCGAGCGCCCGCGATGGATGCTCCGCCCTTTTTGCCCTGTTCCGGCTTCGCCTGCTTGGCTTGCTTGGCCGGTGTACCCTTCTGGGGTTTCTTTTGCTTATCTGCGCTCATCGTGAATCATTTCGTTTGAAACTTTAGCGACGCGAACTCGCTGATTGCGCTCGCCGCCGGTCAATACCTTGCGGCCGACACGGGATGGCTTGCCGGATTTGGGATCGATCAGCATGACATTGGAAACATGAATAGGGCCTTCACGCTTGACGATTCCGCCCTGCTGTTGGGTTTGAGTCGGACGCTGGTGCTTTTTAATGAAGCGGACGCCTTCGACGATGATGCGCTGCTTGTCGGGATAGACCTTAAGAACTTTCCCGCGCTTGCCGCGATCATTGCCGCCGATGACCAGCACCATGTCGTCTTTACGAATTTTCATATGCGAGGACATAAGCCTTCAGTCCTTGTTAGATGACCTCGGGGGCCAGCGAGACGATTTTCATAAACTGCTTTTCGCGAAGTTCGCGCGCGACCGGTCCGAAAATGCGGGTTCCGATCGGTTCACCGTCTTTGTCAATCAGCACGGCGGCGTTTTCGTCGAAGCGGATATAGCTGCCGTCCTTGCGGCGGACTTCTTTGGTTGTGCGCACGATAACCGCGCGGGCTTTAGAGCCCTTCTTCATCGTCGCGTTGGGGATAGCGGAACGCACAGAGACCATAATGATGTCTCCCACGCTTGCGTATTTGCGGCGGGTTCCGCCGTAGACACGAAAGCAGCGGACTTTCTTGGCGCCCGTATTATCGGCAACATTAAGAACAGATTCTTCGTGAATCATCTTAGTTCAATCACTTCTTCTTTTCGAGAATGCTGACCAGACGCCAGTTCTTCCGTTTGGATTGCGGCCGCGTTTCCATAATGCGAACGCGATCACCGATTTCACACTCGTTATTAGCGTCATGCGCCATAAATTTGCGCGTCTGCTTGATATACTTTTTATAGACTGGGTGTTTGATGCGTCGTTCTACCGTGACGACGATGGTTTTGTCCATTTTATTGGACACGACCATGCCGACTCTTGTTTTACGCAGCCCGCGCGTCGCGGCGGTATCATTTGCAGTGGCAGTATCGGTCATGCCGCCGTTCCTTTCGCCTTGCGGAGTCCCAGTTCATGTTCCCGAATGACCGTTCTCAGGCGGGCAATGCTCCGGCGGACGATTTGGACGCGCGCCGTGTTCGGCAGTTGTCCCGCGTCGTGCTGAAATCGGAGCGCTTCGAGATTTTCCTCTGTGTCCTGCAGCCTGTTTTTCAGCTCTTCCAGGGAAAGCTCTTTGAGCTCGGTCATTTTTTGCGGATTAGAAGATCCAGTAGCCATTATAGATTTACTTATGAGTGAACGGTTTCACGTTCGACAAACTTTGTCTTGATAGGAAGTTTTTGCGCTGCCAGACGAAGCGCTTCTTTGGCGATTTCGCGGCTGACGCCTTCCAGTTCGAACAAGATACGGCCGGGCTTAATCACCGCGGCGTAGTATTCAGTGGAAGCCTTGCCCTTGCCCTGGCGGGTTTCGAGCGGTTTACGGCTGACCGGCTTATCGGGGAAAATCCGAATCCAAACCTTGCCGCCGCGCTTGATATGGCGGGTCATCGCGACACGCGCCGCTTCAATCTGTCTGGAAGTCATCCAGCAGTCACCCATTGCCTTCAAGCCATATTCACCGAAGCTGACATCGCAGCCCTGATACTCCGCGCCTTTTCGGCGGCGGCGCTGCTGCTTGCGGAATTTCATTCGTTTCGGAGTAAGCATCCGTCAACCGATCTATTTTTGCTTTTGGGGCTTCTGACGCATTTGTCCGGAGCCCAGCGAATTCTTGCCAATCACTTCACCCTTGCAGATCCAAACCTTGACGCCAATGGTGCCGTAGGTGGTTCTGGCAACAGTCAGTGCGTAATCGATATCCGCGCGCAGAGTGTGCAGCGGAGTGCGCCCTTCTTTGTAGCCTTCCGTACGGGACATTTCGGCTCCGCCCAGACGGCCGGAGCATTGAATCTTGATGCCTTCGGCGCCCATGCGCATCGTCGTTTGCATCGCCTTCTTCATGGCGCGGCGAAAAGAAACGCGGCCTTCCAGCTGCTGCGCGATCATGTCGGCCACCAGCTTGGCTTCCAGTTCCGGCCGCTTGATCTCGAAAATATTAACCTGCACATCGCGCTTCGTCAGGCTGCGCAGCTCGGCTTTCAGTTTGTCGACTTCAGCGCCCTTGCGGCCGATGACGATGCCCGGACGGGCGGTGCGAATCGTGATAATCAGTTTTTTGGGAGTTCGCTCAAACTGAATGCCGGCGACTCCCGCCCCTTTTAGACGCTGATTCAAATACTTGCGAAGATACAGGTCTTCTTCAAGTTTATCGGCGAAATTCCGTTCATCAAACCAGGCGCTCGACCATGTTTTGATGATTCCAAGGCGCAAGCCTATAGGATGTACTTTCTGACCCACGGCTTACTCCGCCTTTTTCTTACGAGTTTTTTTCTTAGGTTTGCTTTCCGTCACAGCTTCCTCTTCCGCAGCCGGTTTAGCTTCGACCGCTTCTTCAACATCAGGGGTTCCGATGACCACTGTCAAATGGCTCGTGCGTTTGCGAATCGGCGTGGCTCGGCCCTGCGCGCGCGGCATAAACCGCTTCAGAGTCGGACCTTCGTCCGCGAAAATCGTTTTGACGAGCAGGAGATCAGGATTTGCCCGCCCGGAATCGCCGGAATTATTCATCAGATTTGCTACGGCGGATTCGATGGCTTTCAGCATCGGCACCGCGGCATACCGGGGCGTAAACTTGAGGATGTTGATCGCTTCGTTAACGTTCTTGCCGCGAACCGCGTCGGCAACGAGACGCATTTTTCGCGGGGCGATCCGAATATATCTGGCTACGCAGCGCGCTTCCATCAGATTCCTTACTTCTTCGAGGTCGATTGTTCGGATTTCTTGGTTGAGTGTCCGCGGAAAGTGCGGGTCAGGGCAAACTCACCAAGTTTATGTCCGACCATATTCTCTGTGATGTAAACAGGAAGAAATTTCTTCCCATTGTGAACGGCTAATGTATGACCTACGAATTCAGGGGAGATCATACTGCGGCGAGACCAGGTCTTCACCACTTTCTTTTCATTCTTCTCGTTCATCGCGCGGACAACTGCTTCCAGCTTGGGGGCGATGTACGGACCTTTTTTCAGCGATCTTGCCATGAATTTTACTTGGTCACTTTATCTTTCTTGCGGCGAACAATCATTTTGTTTGAAGGCTTGCGGGGATTGCGGGTCTTCAAGCCCTTCGTAATCTTGCCCCAGGGAGTGCAGGGATGACGGCCTCCTGAAGAGCGTCCTTCACCGCCGCCCATCGGATGATCGACGGGATTTTTGACCACTCCGCGGACATGTCCGCGACGGCCCAGCCAGCGGGTGCGTCCGGCTTTTCCGGAAACGACGCCTTCATGATCCAGATTCCCCACCTGACCGATGGTAGCCAGACACTGCTTCGGAACCTTACGGAATTCGCCGGAAGGCAGTTTCAGAAGCGCGTAGTTTCCGTCGATCGCCATCAACTGGCAGGAGGATCCGGCGGAGCGGCTGATTTGCCCGCCTTTTCCGGCTTTCATCTCGACATTATGAATGAAGCTTGCCAGAGGAATCTTCTCCAAAGGCAGAGCATTTCCAACAATGATATCCGCGCTGTCGCGAGACGAAATGAGCGTTGCGCCGACCTTCAGACCATTCGGCGCAAGGATGTAGCGTTTCTCGCCGTCAGCGTAAAACAGCAATGCGATATTCGCGGAACGATTAGGATCATATTCAAGGCGATTGACCTTCGCCGGAATATCATATTTGTTCCGTTTGAAGTCAATGATGCGATAACGACGCTTGTGTCCGCCGCCTGTATTGATATTCGTTGCCCTGCCCCGGTTATTGCGTCCGCCGGTTTTCGGCAGCGGCGTGAGCAGGCTCTTCTCGGGAGGCTCCTTGCTCAGCTCGTCGCGAACCAGCACGGTGCGATAACGAAGCGTCGGGGTGAGTGGTCTGAATTTACGGATTGCCATGATGTATTCAAGAATACTTTGCTTTAGGTGTGAGTTGCCAGTTCAATCGAATCGCCGGTCTTCAGTCGAACGATCGCCTTTTTCCAGTCGGCTCGCTTGCCTTCGAATCGGCCCAGTCGTTTGACTTTTCCGCGGACATTCATGGTCTGAATATCGATCACAGTCACATCATATTTTAATTCGATGGCGCGCTGGATCTCGACCTTATTGGCTTTTCGGTCGACTTCGAACGCGTACTGGTTGTTCGCATCCTGCTGCGCGGCGATTTTTTCGGTCAGCAGCGGCCTGCGGAGAATCGATCTTTTATGCAGCATTCGTCAGCACCCCCACAAGTTTTTCCACCGCGCTCTTCTGGAAGACAATCGTCGAGCAATTCATCAGTTCACGGGTTGAAGCATTGGCGGCTTTCTGCGCGCATGCTCGCGGAATATTGCGAACACTCCGTGAAATCACCTGATCGAACTCGGTCGTCAGCAAAAGCACTTTCCGATCATCAACACCAAGCGCTTTGAACAACTCCGCAATCTCACTGGTCTTGGGCGCATTCAAAGTGAAATCCTCGACGACGCGGATGCCTTCGTTGCTGAGCATCATCGCTAACGCGCTGGCGCGAGCAAGTCGCTTGACCTTCGCTGGAATCTTCACTGAATAAAGATGCGGCTGCGGTCCAAAGATGGTGCTGCCGCCCGGGAAGAGAGGCGAACGGGAT
>JAHIZR010000332.1 GCA_018814465.1 bacterium
CTCTTCTCATCCGCCTCCGCTCAGCGGCTACTGATTCCGATGGACCTGACGCAGACGGATCATCTGAAAGCCTACGGCATTGCCTATTTCGCGTTGGAGAGCGGCATGAAAGTGGATTGGCTGCTGAACTATCGCGGCGGCAGTTTTATGATGGACTATGATGCCGGAGTCGAGCAGGAGTGCCGGCTGCGCGGTGTGACCTTCGAGTCGAATGTCGATGAAGGCGCGGTTTATAACGAAATCGAGGATTCGAACGCGGATGTGGTGCTGTTGGAGAAGGCGACGAAGGTAGCGATCTATGCGCCGGAGGAAACGCAGGACGGGCCATGGGACGATGCGGTGAATCTGGCTTTGACCTATGCCGAGATTCCCTTCGACCGGATTTATGATGAGGATGTGTTGGAAGGGAAGCTGCTGAAATACGAGTGGGTGCATCTGCATCACGAGGATTTCACCGGACAGTACGGCAAGTTCT
The DNA here is from genome assembly GCA_018814465.1 of bacterium. Taxonomy (GTDB): domain Bacteria; phylum Electryoneota; class RPQS01; order RPQS01; family RPQS01; genus JAHIZR01. Next base: position 476 of record JAHIZR010000332.1, read on the forward strand.
ATTCGATGTACCGCAATGCCGACTGGTATATCCGCAATCAGCAGATCGAGGAAGCGCGCGCGGCGGCTTTCGGCTACAGCAAGGTGTCGCAGTTGAAGTTAGCGGTGGCGCGCACGATTCGCGCTTACGTAGGGCAGGGCGGCTTCCTGTTTGCGATGTGTTCGGCGACGGACAGCTATGACATCGCGCTGGCGGCGGCGGAGACGGATATCTGCGCGGTGCCCTTCGACGGCGACGGCATTGATCCGGGCTATGTCTCGAAAATGAATTTCAATTACGGCTTCGCCTTCGAGAACTACAATTTGATAACCGATCCGATGATCTATGAGTTTTCCGCGATCGATGTCAGTCCGCTGCAGTCGGGACGGCTGACGCAGGGCGGGAGCGAAGGCGATTATTTCACGCTCTTCGATTTTTCGGCGAAGTATGATCCGGTGCCGACGATGCTGACGCAGTGTCATACGAGCGTGGTGAAGGGCTTCTTGGGTCAGACGACGGCCTTTCATAAGGAATTCATTCGCCCGTCGGTGACGATTCTCGGTCAGAACGAGGGCACGGACGAAGTGAAATATATCTATGGTCCCTTCGGCGACGGCTTCTGGGCGTTCTATGGCGGCCATGATCCCGAAGATTACCGCCACCAGGTCGGCGACCCCCCCACCAACCTCGCCCTCCACAAAAACTCCCCGGGTTATAGGCTGATCCTCAACAACGTCCTCTTCCCCGCCGCCCGCAAAAAAGATTTGAAGACGTAACGGCGAAAGGACAAAGGGTAAAACAAGAATCCTAATCTCTGTCATTCTGGACACCGCCGATATATAGTAGCATGTTTGTAGTAGATATTCCAGGCGGGCGTCCAGAATCTCTCTTCGTAGTGCTTAATTCGTGTCCTCGAAAGGATACATGCGCGGCTTGACGCGCTCTTGTTATTACTCGCTGCGGCAGGTGTCTTCACCTGCCCGACTTGTTTATGAGGTGATATATCTATCGATCCCGAAATGGGAATGCGGATCTATGGTGTGTCAGGCTATCCGGCTTACCTAAGTGCAGAAGTATACTCTATGGAGAATGAAAATGTCCATTCGAAACGCTGCCGATTTGCTGCTAGGCATCTTAGAGTGTGAAAAGGAGAGTTTGAGCAGACAAAATATAAAGCATCCTCCTACAATTGGATCGATGTATGAAGGTCTAACTAAAGACCTGCTTCAGAGAATAGTTCCAGAGACGCTTGGTCTAACAGTATCTTCGGGCTTCATTAGAGACAAATCCGGAAATCGAAGCCGACAACTTGATTGTGTAATTGCTGTCGGAGAAGGAGAACAAGTCCCTTATACGGATCAACATGATTTTGAGTTTGAGAAAGTGATTTGTGTTGTAGAGGTAAAGAAGCATTTAAGATCAAAAGAACTAGCGGATTCATTTACAAATTTGCATTCTGTATATGAGCAGTTCGAGCCAAGAAAAACAAAGGTGAATCTTGTCCGTGATGCATTTCGCGGTATATGTAAGAAACCATTTCCGGAACATGAAGACGTAGAGAAACTTCCATTTCATGAAGAAATGATTTATCATGCGCTTATGATTGATATGATAAACCCGGTACGAATAGCACTAGGTTACGATGGATTTTCATCTGAGTACGCTTTCAGAGAAGCATTTTATAGATTCCTCGAAAAGAATAAAGGAAATCAAGGTTTTGGGCCAACAAGTATGCCAGAACTGATTATAAGTGGAAAATACTCCTTAGTAAAACTTAACGGAATGCCTATTGCGTTAGAGCTGGAGGATGATTATTGGCACCTCTACGGCTCTTCCTGCGAGAATCCTCTTAACTTTTTGCTTGAATTTATCTTTACGCGTTTGACATATTTCCATAATATCTCAGATAGTGTTTTTGGTGAAGATCTAGATTTAGAAGCCATTCATCCCTTTTTACGCGTGAAAAGTGTAAAGTTGAATGATAGGATTGGGTGGGAAATGAATTATTATAGATTGAACCGGGAAAACTTGGATAAACAGCTTCCATCAAGAAAGTGGGAACCAGAGGAACTGGACTTGTGCCAATTCGTGATAGTCAGTCGTCTATGCAATGAGGATACTATTGATACAAAAGACGATGAATTCAAAGACTGGCTAAAGCAATATGGCTATACAATAGAAAACTTCATAGAGAGTCTTAGACAAAAAGGGCTTGCGGCTTTAGACAAGGACAAACTCGTTCTACTTACAGATGGATGTAGTGCGGCAATACTCCCTGACGGTCGATTTGTGGCAGGTGAGAATAAATCCGGCAGATTAAGTAGATGGGTTTTGAATTATACAAAAGAAAAGGATGAAGATGTTGACGATTAGGAGGGGGTTGCGTAAATTCACCCCGCCCCGTCATTCTTCGGTTGTTGATCTTCAATTCCTCAACAACCTGAAGAATCTCCGCCCCCCTGCTCTGCTCATTCTTCGTAGCGGC
>JAHIZR010000333.1 GCA_018814465.1 bacterium
GCAGTGGTATACAGATAATCGCCGCTTTTTGCCGTGGAGAACAAACCGGAATCCCTACCGGATTTGGGTCAGCGAAATCCTCCTGCAACAGACACAGGTCGAGACGGTTCGGCCGTATTATTTGCGTTTCCTGAAAGCTTTCCCGACGGTAAAGCATCTGGCGCGCGCGCCGCTCGACGATGTTTTGAAGGCTTGGGAGGGCTGCGGCTATTATGCGCGGGCGAGGAATCTGCATAAGGCCGCCAATCATATAATGGAGTCGGGCGGCAAACTGCCGACAAGCTATGATGAATGGCTGAAGCTTCCCGGTATCGGTCCGTATACGGCGGCGGCGATTGCCTCGATTGCCTATGATGAACTGGTAGCGGTGGTGGATGGCAATGTCAAGCGGGTGCTGGCGCGCGTGCTGAATGAGGCGCACATCATTGAAGGCAAGGCGCTTCAGCGCCTTGAACTTGCCGCCGAGGCGATCATCAAATGCGGTGCAGATGAGGGAATCTCACCGGGGGATCTGAATCAGGTGATGATGGAGATCGGAGCCACGGTTTGCCGTGTGACCTCCGCGAACTGCGCAGGGTGTCCGTTAGCCGATGACTGTAAGGCCTATCATGTACGCAGGGATGTTACGGTACTACCCCGGAAGGCTGTCAAGCAGAAACTTCCACATTACGATATCGGAGCCGCGATCATCCGCAAGCGGGGGAAAATCCTGATTACGCAAAGACCGTTGGAGGGAATGTTAGGCGGACTTTGGGAATTTCCCGGCGGCAAGCAAGAGAAAGGCGAGACGCTCGAAGCGTGTGTACAGCGAGAGATTCGCGAAGAGTTGGGGATTAAAATCGAAGTAGGGAAGCAGTTTCTGAGCGTCGATCATGGCTTCACGCATTTCAGAATCACGCTGCACACCTTCGACTGCCGGCATATCAGTGGGCGGATTCGGAAGATCGGGATTAAGGACTATCGCTGGGTGAAGCCGGAGGAACTGACGGATTTTGCCTTCCCCAAGGCAGACCGGGTCATTATTGAGAAACTGCTTAGCGGAAAGCGGCGTTTACCTTCGTAGCCGCGCACGGCAGTGCGATTTTTCTCGCCGAGCCGGGCTAAGCGCAAACATCTTCATGCTGACGAGTACTATAAGGCATGCAACTCGGCCGGAACTAGTGATCGCCGCGGTGAATCTCCAGATTCACCCGTACATCAAGAAATAACAATACAAGAGTATACTTGTAAGGAATTAACGTGGGACGTAGATTCAAAGGTGTATATTGGGGAGGACCATATCCTTTTGGACCTTCCAAGCCACTCCTATCACCCAAATACTGTTTAATTACGGACCGAGACATCACGCCTGTCTATGTGCTTGCAACATATGATTACATGCCGAAGTCGGGAGTGTTACCGCCAGACATTATCAAGAAGTGTAAAAAACTCTATATTTGGTATCGTAATATCGAAGATAATGAATACGACACAGATGTGAACGAGAAACTTGATTATTTCCGAGAGAAGTACGGCTTGGAAATAGACCACGTGAGCCAGTAGGTTCGTAGTACCAACATACTAGCCGCGACCTCCCGGTCGCGGAACACAAAACACATTATATATAGAGGAGAGCAGAGCCAACACATTGAGAAAACGGTAAAGGGACAGGACAACCGTAAATCAAAAAGAGGAGTCGCGATATGAAACGCGCCACCGGCCTTCTGCTTTCACTGATCTGTTTTGCTTGCATCCTTCCTGCTTTCGCCGATCTGCACGACACGGCAAACAGCGCGGACTATCTGATTATTTCCAGCAGCGAGATCATTCAGCAAAACGAATGGATCACCGACTTAGCTGATTGGCGGGACGATCACGGGCGCACTTCGATGATCGTTTCCACCGAAGAGATTTTCACTGAATTCGGGGACGGCACACCACTGGACACCACACTGAAGGAGTTCCTGCACTATGCCTACAACAACTGGCAGGAACCACAGCTTCAGGATGTCTTCATCATCGGTCATCACGACGTCGTGCCGTCGCACGAAGAGTTGCTCACAGTTGGAGTACTCGATACCTTCATATTCATCTCTGATTATTTCTATTCCACTGCAATCGAGACTGAAGATTATGTGCCTTTATTGGCAGTGGGGAGATTACCGTGGAGCCCGACTTTCAGTTCACCGCTACCTGATTACTATGCCAAGATAATTGGCTATGAAACGGCGCCGGAAGCTGACTGGCAAAGGCGGGTACATGTAATTTCAGATTCGGGGAATTTTGGATTAACCACCGATTGGGAAACTATCGCCGAAAGCATCATCTCTGAAATCCCTTCGTCCTACCAGATCAATCGGGATTTCTTAGGCGCGCCTGCGGACGATCCGAACTTCGCGAACATCGACACGATTCAACAAAGCTGGAATCAAGGAAACTACATCCTTTCGTTCGTTGGCTATGGAAACGGGGAATTCTGGTCGTCAAATTTTAATATTGACACCTCTGATATTGGTGGATTAAACAATGCCAGTCATTTACCGATAGTAAAATCTTACAGCGCATCCAACGAGTATCAATTCACTGACAGCGATGCCTACGTCGGCAGTATACCTTATACGTTATTAGCGAATCCCGACGGCGGAGTAATAGGATATTTCGCAAACAGCACTATTACTTGGGCCGGAGCAGGCCGTACCTATCAACGGTTTGCGCTGAGTGCACTAACAAATACATCCGTTGAGACTCTCGGGGAAGCGTGGCGGTCAGGGCTCGATTCTGTTGCTTCAAGTTATACGACATTTCCCTTGCATTCGTCCATCACTGTAACTGTCTTCAGCAGTATCCTATTCGGCGATCCGGGCCTTCGTCTGCCCGACCGGACGTCCCCGATAGGGGAGTCGAGACAAACGTCCCTACCGCAATCCATCGAACTGCTGGGCAATTACCCGAATCCTTTCAACAGCACGACGACGATCCGCTACAAGCTGCCCAATTCCGCCAAGGTTATCCTCTCTATATATAATGTTGAGGGGCGGGAAGTGGCAACACTTGCTGACGGTCCGGTTTCCGCCGGGGAACACAGCATCCAGTGGAATGCCGCCGGGCAGGCCTCGGGCATCTATTTCGTCACGCTCAAAGCCGGCGGGAGCATGCAAACCCACAAAATGGTATTTCTCAAATAATCCATTCAATCCGCATAGACAAAAAGCAAATTTCCAA
>JAHIZR010000334.1 GCA_018814465.1 bacterium
ACGTATTATTAACCCTCATTATATAGCAGAATTTCACAAAAATCAAGACCTCACAGCGGCGAAGTGACATTTGTCGGGTGGGTCAGCGGGAAATATTTTTTTACCGAACGAACTGGGGAAATGCATGAAAATATGAAATATAGGTATGAGATATAAAGAAAACGGTCAGAATTAACATAAATAAAGTATGGAATATAAGGCATTAGGCATAGTATCAGGATGTAATATACGACATTATTTAGCGAAAGTCAAGGGGTCTGAGGATTCGCGTTGTTTCAAGCATTTATGGACTTAGATTCCGGCGGGAAAGGCGTGAAAGTCCAGCAATCCGGTAGCGTTGCACGGCACTGCACTCTTGGATTTTTGGGATCGTGGTCGAGATTCTGGACGCCCCACATCCGCAGACTACTGTGGGTGTCCAGAATGACAGGTGTGTTTCCCTCTCCTACACCCCGTTTGGGCTGATGATGAAATGGAGGGAAGAAGGAATACCCCCCCTACCCCCCCATTTCTCTTCGAGTAAATGGGGGGGAGATGGAGGTTGCATTTAGTGTCAAGACGAAGTAGATTGTGATAAGTGTAAATTCAAACGGATTGTACAATTCATGATCCCGGAAACAGTACGAGAACTTTGCGAGCGTTATGAGCGGAATGAGCGGTCATATCGGTCGGACGATTACAATGAGGCGCGGCTGCGGCAGGAGTTTCTGAATCCCTTCTTCAAGGCGCTGGGCTGGGATATGGAAAACGAACAGGGCTGGGCGGAAGCGTATAAGGACGTCGTGCATGAAGACTCGATTGACGTGGCCGGGCACCGCAAGGCGCCGGACTACTCCTTTGGAATCGGCAAGGATCGCAAGTTCTATGTGGAAGCGAAGAAGCCGCTGATCTCGGTGAACGACTCGAAGGACGCCGCCTTTCAACTGCGCTCTTATGCATGGTCGAGCAAGTTCTCGCTTTCGATTTTGACGAACTTCGCGGAGTTTGCGGTGTACGACTGCCGTTTCAAGCCGGATATGAAGGACAAGCCGGGGCTGCATCGCATCAACTATTTTAAGCACACGGACTATCTCGAGCAATGGGATCTCATCGCCTCGGTTTTCTCGCGCGACGCGATTCTGAAAGGCTCGTTCGACAAGTACGCGCTGGAGGGAAAAGGCAAGCGGGGCACGGAACCGGTGTACGAGGAGTTCCTGAAGGAGATCGAGGAGTGGCGCAAGGTGCTGGCGCGCAATATCAACTTAAGGAATCCGAATACGTCGCTGGAGGATCTGAATTTCGCGGTGGGAAAGATTATTGACCGCCTGCTGTTCCTGCGCATTTGCGAAGACCGCAAGATCGAGGAATACGAACAGATCGGAAAGCTGCGCAGTGGTGTCGGCGCGTATATGAAGATGATCGGGCTGTTCAAGCAGGCGGACGACTGGTACAACGCCGGGCTGTTCCATTTCAATCCGCAGCATAAGCGCGCCGAGGGGCCGGACTTGCTGACGCCGAAGCTGATCGTGGACGATAAAATATTGAAGGGGATCATCGACACGCTCTATTTGCCGAAGAGTCCCTATAAGTTCGAGAAGTTTCCGGCGGATATTCTGGGGCAGGTGTATGAGCAGTTCTTAGGGAAGGTGATTGTCAAGAAGGGGCGGACGGTCGATCCGGTGGAGAAACCGGAGGTGAAGAAGGCGGGCGGCGTCTATTACACGCCGACCTATATCGTGGAGTACATCGTCGAGCATACGGTGGGCAAGTTAGTTGACGGCAAGACTCCCGATGAAGTTGCGAAGCTCAAAGTACTCGATCCGGCCTGCGGATCGGGGAGCTTTTTGATCGGAGCTTATCAGCATCTGCTGGACTGGCATCAGACATATTATGAAAAGCAGATCAAAGCGGGCGAGAAGGCTTCCAAGCTGCCGGTGTACGAGAGCGTTACGGGCAAGTGGAAGCTGACGCTGCCGGAGCGCAAGCGGATTCTACTGAACAATATTTATGGCGTGGACATTGACGCGCAGGCGGTAGAGGTGACGAAGCTCTCGCTGCTGCTGAAGGTGCTGGAAGGTGAGAACCGCGCCTCGGTGCAGGGCGAGGTCAAGCAGCATCACGCCGCGCTCCCCGATCTGGGCAACAACATCAAGTGCGGCAATTCGCTCGTCGCGCCGGATATCAATACTGTATTAGAGTCAAGCAGGAAGAGGAAACGGACCCCCCCTACCCCCCCCGCTATTCGCGGAGGGGAATTGAGAGAATACCCCGTGAACGGAGGGGAATCGGAATTGACTGAAGAGGAGTGGCACAAGATCAACCCCTTCGACTGGCAAAC
>JAHIZR010000335.1 GCA_018814465.1 bacterium
AAAAACCAAATGAGCAGCACGACGCGGGCGCGAGGATAAAGGATCATGTAAGCGCCAAGTACAGCACTGATAGCACCGGACGCTCCGACCATCGGTATCGTCGAGTTGGGCTGCATCAGAATGTGAGTAAAAGCCGCCGCGGTTCCGCCCGCGAGATAGAAAAAAATAAATCCGATATGTCCTAAGCGGTCTTCGATATTATTACCGAAGATCCAGAGGTAGAGCATATTGCCGCCCAGATGAAAGAGACCGCCGTGCAGAAACATCGAAGTGATAATCGGCAGCCAATGAACCGGCAGATTGCTCAGGTGTGCTGATGGTGATAGAATCTGATTCGGCACCGCCCCGAATTGCAGTATGAATGCGGCATGAACCGAGGGAGGCAGCGAAATCTGATAGAAGAAGACGAGACAGTTAGCCAGAATGAAGGACACGGTTACGAAAGGCGTACGGCGTGTCGGGTTTTCGTCTCGAATCGGTATCATTGTTTAAGGCAAGGTCATCGAAACGGTCCATTCCTTCGCCACACCCGCGCGATTAGCGGCGGTGAAGACAATGGTATGTTCTCCGGCGGTAAGCGTGTTCCGAGTCCAAATGGCTCCCCCATTCTCTTCATACTCATACTCCGGGATAGCAGTTATACCGTCAATGGTACAGCGTACTGTGCTGTCATCGATGCCGGTTTCCGCGTCCCGTAAATCGAACTTGAAACCTCGGCCGTCACGCGAGAGCAGCAGTTTAGGTGGTGTTGTATCTCTTGCCAAACCGAAGACCCCTCCCCTCTGCAGGTAGCAACTCATGATCGAATCCGGCTCATTCGGAACCGTCCACAATGCTGAGCGCCCCTTCGAAGATTTCTTGTACCAGTAAAGTCCTTCAGGATCTTCATCCGACAGCAAGGAGTATGTAAGGACTAGCCTGTCAGAGAATCCATCCAAAGGATCTCCAACGTTCACCTCATGTTCACTAACCATTTCAAGTGTCGCCCATGAGACAACTTCCTCATTTCCTGTCAAGCTGAATTGCGATATGGAATTTATCCCCTTTTCCAAATAAAATCCGCTGATTCTGTCTGAAGTGTCTACACTCAGTTTCAGTTGAACTGAGGTTTTATTACCGGCTCGGTCTTCGACTTCGATCTCTGCCTGCTCGTCCCAGACTTCAGTGATCCACCCTTTCGTTGGGAATTTACCGATGGGAATCTCTGGAAAAGTGAACAATCGTCTCACATCATGGTCGCGTTCCACCAATTGTTTCCAGACAAGTTTTGCATAAATATCCTTCGGCCCCAGCAAGTCTATTTCTGTCGGAAACGTCTCATATACTGTATCTGAATCAACGATTACTCGGATCGCGCTTGGAACCGCATGCCGGTTCCAAGGTCCCGGATCGTAGCAGGAGATCAGGAAAGCAACAGGTTCGTTTGATCGTACCGCACTTGTCGAATAGTTGCCGTCCGAGTCCTTGACCAATGAGAGCTTTGTTCCGATTGACCGGAGATTCAGATCCTGGAGTTCAATATAACGCAGTTCGGTGATAACGGGCGGCTGGGTATCTTCACGCGGATAAGCCGCCAGCGGATCAATCTGTACCGCTTCTTTGCGCAACTCAAAATGCAGATGCGGCGCGCCCCGGCCCGTCTCGCCCGTATAGGCCAGTGTCTCGCCTCGCTTGAACTCCAGATCGTCTGAACGTTGCTCGTAAATCAGATCGACACGATAGGTCCCGGCCACAAGCTGTGAATCTCTGACAATGGATTCAAGCCGCGGCGCGAAGCGGTCCAAATGACCGAAGACAGCGGTCGTGTCATTCTTCATCCGGAAGTATACGACTTTGCCGTAACCTGACGGTGTTACCGCGAGCCGTTCGATTTTGCCGTCGGCAGGTGCCAACACTGCCAAATGCTCACCTCCGGTGCGAATATCCACGCCGCCGTGAAAGTGATCGTAGCGGCTGTCGGCATAGCCTCCGGTCAGATAGGTATGATCGGGAAGCGGCCACAGCAATTCCTCGCCCTTCAGCGCTCCGGCTGTCAGAAAGATAAAAAGCAGAGTTAGTATTCGCGCCATCGCAACTCAATTCCCAGCAGTAAACCCATCGCAATCATCGTAGTCATCATCGAACTGCCGCCGTAGCTTAAGAAAGGCAGGGGTATTCCCGTCACCGGCAGGTACCCGACTGTCATCAGCAGATTCGCGAATGCCTGAAAAGTCAGGAAGCAGACAACGCCCACTGCGATCAGCGAATACTGCCGATTGTGGCATTTCTCAGCCAGTACTATTCCCCGGTAAAACAGCACAAAGAAGAGCGCCACGACAAGTCCCGCTCCGATAAAGCCGAACTCTTCCGCCCAAGCGCTGAAAATAAAATCCGTGTGTCCCTCAGGAAGAAATTTTAGCTGGGTTTGGGTTCCCTTCAGGAAGCCTTTCCCAAAGACGCCGCCGGACCCGATGGCGATTTTCGATTGAATCAACTGATAAGCGGATCCTAATGGATCGGCTTCCGGATTCAGAAAAGTCAGCAGTCGCTTCTGTTGATATGGATGCAGACGGTTCCACAGCATAGGAGCGGTCGCTCCGATCAGCAGAAAGATACCGGCCGTCATTACCGTCGGCATCAGTCGGCGTCCGGCAAAGAATACCGCGATCACCAGCAGCGCAAGCGCCGTTACATGAATAATTGCGTGCCATGAAGTTACCACCGCGATCACCGGTGTGATCATGATCAGCAGGAAAACCACGGGAACACCCGACCATGCGAGCAGACAAAACAGGAGTATGGGAAAGACCAGCGATGTCCCCAGATCGGGCTGTACCAAAATCAATCCCATTGGTACCATCGCCATCAGCACCGCCGCGATCGTCACCCAGCCTTTATCAAGGTCTCGCGGGTGATCGCCCAGAAATCTTGCGATTCCCATGAGGACCGCGATTTTGGCGAATTCAGAAGGCTGAAGATGGATCGGCCCCAGCGCGAACCATCTGGTTGCTCCCATCTCCTTGTTTCCGAAAAGCAGTACGAGTATCAAGGAAAGGATCGCCAGTCCATAAACTGGGTAAGATAGCGATTGGTAAACCTTGGAAGGAATAGCGGCTGTGATGAACATCACCAGGAGTCCGATGCCGATCCATGCCAATTGCCGGTTAAAATGAGAGAGTGAACCGCTGGATCCCGGCAAGCTGGTTGAATAGTTTGCCGTCAGCCCGATCAGCAGTAAAGCGAAAACAGCAGCCAGAATAAGAGGATCAGGAAGCCAGCGATAACGCGACACGGCTACATCTCCCCTTGGTCAGCAAGATCAGTCAAAGTCTCCGGCTGTTCGCTCTTGATCATATACTCGAGCATTTGTCTCACCAGCGGCGCGGCCATGGAGGAACCGTGCTCGCCGAATTCAACGAGCGCGCAAGCGGCATAACGAGGCGAAGCTTCCGGAGCGATTCCGATAAACCAGGCATGATCATCGCCATGCGGATTCTGGGCGGTTCCGGTTTTACCTGCGATCGGCGCAATCTTGCTGCGTTGTGCGCGGGCGGTGCCGAAGTCTCCCCAGACAACCAAACGCATCCCTTCTCGGACAATCTTCAGGATATTTTCAGGGATATTCAACTCGATCGGTTCAGCGCGCTCGGGAAGAATGATGACGCCTGTTGTCGGATTTTGAATCTTCTCTACGATGTAAGGCTGTCGCCAGAATTTACCGTCCCCTAAAGCGGCGGCATACGCACACAGCTGCAAAGGAGTAACGAGCACTTCGCCCTGCCCGATGGTAATCGATGGAATATATCCTTTGGTCCAGCCGTTTTTCCCATAGCGGCGGTTATAATACTCGGTCGAGGGGATCAGTCCGGCGGCTTCGGATGTCAGATCAACTCCCGTTTTTCTGCCCAAATGAAAGCGATCCAGCGCGCGGAAGATGCCATCAACGCCGAGCTTCATGCCGACTTTGTAAAAGAAGACATCACAGCTTGCTTCGATCGCGCGTACGCAGTTAACAGTTCCATGTCCCCCTTTCTTCCAGCAGCGGAAAGGATGATCCCCGACATAGAAGATCCCGGGACAATGCGCGGTCCAGTTCTCATCGATCACGCCACTCATGAGACCTTCAGTAAGAATGGCCATTTTGATCACGGAACCCGGCGGATACATCGTTTGGATGGATCGGTTCAGCATCGGTTTGCGCTCATCCGTCAGCAGCATCTGCCAGTCACTCGCATCCAAAGCCCCTGAAAAAACATCGGGGTCATAGGTGGGAGAACTTGCGCAGGCTCGAATCCCTCCGCTCGCGATATCGATAACAACAATTGATCCGATCTTATCGGTCAGCAATGATTCTGCCAGCATTTGCGCCCCCCTGTCGATCGTCAGCCACAGGTCATTGCCCGGTGTGGGAGCGATCTCTTCGAATTGACCGGAAGCCTCGATCTCCTGTCCGTGCACATTAACGATCGAGAACCGCTTTCCCTTTTTACCGCGCAACTGCGCGTCATAGAGTTTCTCCAGACCTCTTTTACCGACAAGATCCCCTTCTTTACGCTCCGGGTATTCCGTCAGTTCGGTCTCCGAGATCTCGCCGATATATCCGATCACATGCGCACAGAGCCTGTTCGGGTGAAAGCGTTTCGGTTCTATTTCCAGAAAAGCTCCGGGGATGCGATCCCGTTCTTCTTCAAAAGCGGAAAGCTTGCCGAATGACAAATCGCGATTCAATCGAACAGGTTGAAAAGACCTCCGTATCGGTTCAAGAATTTCGGAACGAAGCCGACTCGGCGGATACTCGAGTATCGAGCCTAGAAGAGCGGTTCCTTCTCCATCTCGCCACAACTCGTTCGGGACGCCGTAGCAGGAATACGAAGGGGTATTCGTGACCAGAAGCCTGCCGTGCATATCACGGATAATTCCGCGGGGGGCCGCCACTTCAATCAGACGGATTCTATTATTATCCGAACGGTCTCTAAACTCGACGCCGTTAATGATTTGCAGTGACGCCAACCGTAAGAACAACAGTAAAAAGAGCACGCCGGCAAAACCGAGAAACAGCACCGGACGAAGTGTAGATTGACCGGTCGTGGGTTTCATCTTGAACGATCCCGGTTTAAGGGGGACAGG
>JAHIZR010000336.1 GCA_018814465.1 bacterium
CTCTGAATAAAGCACTGGAGCTTCGTCCGGAGCGTAAGGATGTGGCAACACAGCTTGGACTTGCAATTTTTGAACAGGGAAAGTTTAATTATCGTTTAGCGAGCCAGGATACTACGGATGAGTACAAGGCCGAGAAGCTGCAAACGGCGATCGATCTCTTCCATGAATCACTTCGTTACGACCATGCCGACGAAGTCTACTCCTATATGGCCAGTTCGTTCGACAAGCTGGAGAATCTTGATTCCGCCCTGGTTTATACTCGGATGCAGCTTGATCATATGCTGCTGAAGCATGTTAAGTCGCAGAAGATGAAGCATGCGGTGGCCAACGGTGATACAACCGGAGAGATCACAGAGCCGGATATTTCTCAATACGCGGACTCAACAGCGCTTCGCATCAAAACCGCGCTCGAGAATGTCAATGATCTGCGTCGTGGTGTCAGCATCCTGCAGCGCCTGAAGGATCAGAAGGGGATAATCGGTTTTCTTGAGGATCTTAGCGGAGACGATACTATCTTGACTCAGTATGGGATGATTCTCGCGAATGCGTATATCGAAACGAATGAAAACACGAAAGCCCGGGCGATCATCAATCGGCTGATCGAGAAGGATCCGAGCGACTGCAGTCTGCATCAGTTGAATGCCTATATCGATTTGAAGAATGATCACTTCAAATCGGCAATCGAAGTGTTGCTGCAGGGGGTCAAAGCCTGTCCGAAAGATCCGGAGCTTTGGGTTTTCCTCGGCGACAGCTATTATTTTTCTGATGAGAAGCACCGCCCCACAGTGGAGAAGGCGCGGGATGCTTACAAAAAATCGTGCGATCTGGGCAGTGAAACCGGCTGTGAGAAAGCGGAGCAGATCAAGCAGATTCTTGAGCAATGGAGATAACAAATTAACATATCCGGCAAGGATTTTCCGGAAGACGGTATTAGCAAGGAATAATTAGCATGAAGCAAAGCACGTTTACAATCATTACTTTGGTGGCTTCGTTTGTCATCGCAGTCTCGTTCTATGCGTTCATTCTTCCCGCGATGGATAAGGGCGTAGATGAAACACCATTGATTCACCAGATTACACTGGCGGGACCGGTTGTTCCGATTCTTGTGATGATTACCCTGATGCTCGTCACTTATATTGTGGAGCGCATTATCACACTGGGCCGCGCCAAGGGATCGAATCCTCTGCCGACTTTCTTTGCGAATTTCACGAAGAACGTGCGCGAAGGCAAGTATGACGATGCGGTAAAGCTCTGTGATAATCAGCGGGGGTCAGCGGCGGCGGTTCTGAAAGCCGGCGCGGAACAATGGCAGCGCGTGGCTAAGGACAATTCAATGTCCACGGAGAAGCGTCTCAGTGAAACCCAGCGCGCCATCAATGAAGCGCGTCTGTTGGAAGTGCCGTTCCTCGAAAGGAACCTGATCGCGCTGTCGACGATTGCCTCCGTGGCGACCATGGTTGGACTGTTGGGAACGACAATCGGTATGATTCGCGCTTTCGCGGCAATGTCCTCACAGGGTGCGCCGAATGCTGCCGAGTTGGCGCGCGGTATTTCCGAAGCGCTTGTAAACACAGCCTTGGGTCTGTTCGCGGCGATCGCCGGTATCGTGGCTTATAACTTCTTTGTCAACAAGGTTGACCAATTTAACTACTCGATTGACGAAGCGGCTTATCTGACCGTGGAAATTCTCAAGGATAAGGAAGCATAAGCGAGGATCAGACTGCTCGCAATGCTAACCTATAAACTGAGATAAAATATGGCTGCACCGAAAAAAAGACGAATTCCAGTCACGATCGATATGACGCCGATGGTGGATATCGCCTTCCTCCTGTTGATTTTCTTTATGTCAACGACGGTTTTCAAGCAACCGGAGGATGTGTCGGTTCAGGTTCCCACATCGCATTCGATTAATCAGTTGCCCGAGACCGGCATTATTGTAATTACAATTACAAAGCCCACCTATAACGCTGACGGCACGGTTAAAGAGGAAAGTGCGATTTTGATGACGTTGAATGACGTCGCGCTGGATGTTGACAATAAGATGCGTGTTTTAAAGGGGGCGCATTCCAGTGAGCCGATCAAATTCAAAGCCGACGAGATTGTTCCGATTATCGAGAAACTGATGCTGAAGCGACTGGTGAACAAGGTTGTGTTAAAGGGCGATCGGGACGCCGATTATGGGGCGGTTGAGAGCGTGATGGAAACACTACAAAAGAATGATCTGTTATTCGTGAATCTGGTAACGGATCTCGAAGACAGTTAAACGAATGATCAGGAAAGATAAATGGGCGCTGTTGATTTAGGCGGATCCAAACCTGCAGGCGGCGGAGGACAAGCATGGAAA
>JAHIZR010000337.1 GCA_018814465.1 bacterium
GATGTGGCTGGGCGCGCTGATTACGCAATGGTACAACAAGAAAGATCCCGAAGCGGTCGATCGCTACGGCGCTTCGATGGCGTCCGGCTTAATCGCCGGTGAAGGTCTGATGATGGTCGTCGTCGCGGTGCTCTTGATTCTCGGAGTTTCCTGGGTCTAAATACCGCCACGAATTCACGACAAGAAAGCCGCGACGATGTCGCGGCTTTCTTGTTTTCATTCCGGTCATCCGGGAGCCTGTCCTAACGAAGGAAGGAACGGATTCCTCGGTGAGAAAAATTCTCTACTAGCCACCACCCTCCGCGGTGGTGGATCATGTATTCTGAGATGTGATTGCTTGTTTAGCCTCTTCAAAGAATACACACTGTAAACAATAAAGCAGACTATGCGCTATTCGAAGGTCGTTTTGTATCCATAAATGAGGCGTGTAAGGCGGTTTCATTTCAGGATAGCAAATAATCCCTGAGTAGTCCGGCATGAAAGACCATCTTCCGTGTGCGAATCCATTTCTCAATGCTCTAAGCCGCTCCCAATACTCTGAGTCACCAAAGAGTTGCAGCCACTCTATGAGGTTCTTAAACCTAGTCTTATGGTCCTGAACATTGCTGATACGCTTACGAATCATCATAAAAACAGCATCTCTGAAATATACTAGATCAAAATAGAATTGAGATATAATTCTTGCACGCTGCATTATAGGATCACTAATATCTCCGCTCTGCATCAGATGATAATATCCGATCAGCATTTCATGTCGCTCGGTTATCGCAATTGGCGAGTCTAGTTCTTCCATGAGCTCTTTCCACTCATTCAGTGCAAATGATAGAAGATCAGCAATTTCTTCACCTAATGCAGAAGCCAACCTTGCTTTTTCAAGTCCGACTGATGATAACACTGGTATCGATTCCGTGCAAGTATCAGCTACTTGAGCTAACTGCAAATCCATTGCTTGATACTTTTCCATCATTCTCCTCTATTGATTATTGCAGTCCACCACCACGGAGGGTGGTGGCTAGTACGGCGATGTATTTCTCTTATCTGTTGTTATTCTATATAGTCAATCCGGTTGTTGATGTTACAATTGAAATAGTCGATAGCACTTGACCATTCATAGTCGGCAGGTTCAGCGACGAGTTCTGCCCTCACAGGATTGTTGTGAATGTAGTCCAGTTTCTCTATCGCGAAACGCATTTCTGTTATTATCTCCGACCAGTAGCCTTTCTGCCAGATCTGAAGACTGCCGAGCTGATTCGCGATGTACGATTTAAAGCCATTCATGAAGCGCGGCAGGGTTTGCGATTCTAAGACTCGCACCATCAGATGCAGATGATCCGGCATAATGACAAAACCATGCAGTTTGATATCACCACGCGACCGATAGAAATTCAGTGTGTCAAAGATGATTTGCTTCGTCGAATCATCAGCGAATAACGCACGTTCCAACAGATTCGTCGTAATGAAATAGGTCGTGTTCGGAATGGTACGATTTGAAGGTGTCGTTTTCATGATGTCCACCACCACGGAGGGTGGTAGCTAGTAAATGAAGGATACTGCTATATATTCTCTATCCCCTCCACCATCCTTTTTACTGCTTCCGGGCAGGTGGCGAAGTAGAGGTCGGGTTCGAGGAGTTCGAGTTCGGTGAGGATTAATTGGTTGTTGCGGATGATGCCGTCGACGCGGGCGTAGAGGGGAGATGTGTCGAAGGGGATTTTGGACAGGACGGTGCGGGCTTGTGAAATGAGATTTTGGTCGGGAGCAGCCGCGCGATAGGTTCCCCCGTGGCGCTGCTGAATGCGGTAGTCTCCCGCTTTAGGAGTTTTATTAATCGTGTGCGAATAATTACCGTTGAAAAAGACAAATGAGAACTCGCCCGACTCGAGAATTTCCGGCAGAAACTCCTGCACCATCCAGTCGCGCTCGGGACGGGCTTCGCGATGCGCGGTATGCAGGTCGTAGCTGTGCTTGGCCAACATGACGCCGGTCTTGCGGAGCTTGGCGATCTCCGCGCTCAACTCGTCGGCTTCATTGATCGTAAAACGAAAGGTGTCGCGCGCGCTGGCGGAAATCAGCGGCTTCACGACCGCCTCCTGCCATTTGCGCTCCTCCAGAATCTTTTTCAGATTCAGCACAACGCCGGAGGGAATCCACTCGGTTTCGGGAATCGCGATCCCCGCTGCCTGCAGTTCACGCAGATATCCCTTGCTGCTGTTCCAGCGAATCATCGCGGGAGGATTATGCAAGGGAATTTCCAACCGCTCGATATGCGTCACCCAGCGCAAGAACTCCGCGATGCGCCACGAGTAATCCCACGGGTTGCGAATGATCAGACAATCGAACGACTCCCACTCAACCTCGCTGTCCCACACGACCGCTTGCGCGTTATGCCCGCGCGCGAGCAGCTCCTTTTGCAGAAGCTGATCCCCCGGAATCAGAGCGGGAAGATCGCTGCAGGTGACAAGACC
>JAHIZR010000338.1 GCA_018814465.1 bacterium
ATGCCTCAAGTTCGTTCAACTACTACTACCATAGGCGGCAGGACGTTCTGTTCAGGCGGCTGCGGCATACGGCGGAATTCAGAAGTATTCCCGATCATATCGAACGCGTCTGGTTCATTTTTGCCCATTTTCATACGCCCTTGCAGGGGGATGCGCTGTTTGACACTTTGTCGAATTGGGGATCGCCGGCGGAGACCATCCGCATGGCGGAAACTCTGCCTATGAATCCGCATCGTTATTTTGCATCCGATATCGATGTGACACGATTCGACCGTAAATAGTCTGTTTCGTTCAGCACAAAAAAGCCTGTGAGTCTATTCACAGGCTTTTTTGCTGTCACGCGAGATTAATTCTGCGCTTCAACAAGCAGAGGTTTTTCAGAAGGTCTTTTCAGTTTTTGTACCGCTTCGCGCCCCGCTTTCATTAGATCGTGAATATGCGTATAAGCGAACTCACCGTTGCGGCCGATGATGTGAAGATTTTCGAAACGGGACAGATAAGTCAGCAGTTTCGCGACTGTTTCTTCAAAGCCGAGTTTTAAAACCGGATAAGCGAACGGAATGCGACAAACCATACTGTCAAGCACGGTTGTTTTGCGAATCAGCCGCAAGGAGCTCAATTGCTCGATCGTTCGTTCAATCAGATCCGAATCATTCGCGGTCCAGTTTTGGGAGCCGAATCCTGTTGGAATTTCCACGACCAGAGAAGTTTTGCCGTTTGGGGCCATCTTGATGCTCCGGTTCCGCGGTTCATAGATCCGGGTAAACGGCAGCGTTCGATCGGGGAAATACAGCGAGGCATTGGGAGTAATCCTTTCGCGATCCAGAAACAGCGCGACCAGAACAACATTCCGGAACTGAATTCGCTTAGCCGCATCGAGCATATCCGCAGGCGGGGCGGGATGAAGATTCCGCAACAGCACTGAAAGAGGCAATGTGCTGATGATTTCGGAAACCGGAATTTGTTCAGCCTCATTGATTTCAATCTCGCTGATGCGGTGATCTGTGTGGTAAAGGCGGGTGATGCGGGATTTCAGTCTGATTTGTTCGTGTCCGCAGGCAGCCGCGAAATGGTCCATAATCGCGCCGATGCCGCTGCGCGGATAGAAGAACCGGCCGTCGAGGTGTTCGGTTTTCACTCGCGAACCGCCGAAGGCTTCGATCAGAAAGGTGCGGAGATTGAGACCTTGCAGGCGTTTACCGCTGACGCGAGGAGAGAGCTGCGAAGGCGGCACTCCCCAGAGTTTTTCCGTGTAGCCCAGCAGGAAAGCATCGGCGATCGTTTTTCCATAGCGGGTAACGACGGCGGATTCAAAGGATGTCTGTTCGGTTTGTTTGAAGAGCCGCGACCAAGCCAAGCCGAAGCAGGCACGGATCAGATTGGAGACTCCGAAATTCCCGATGAGGTTGAGGGGTGAGAGTGGAAAATCAATGAAGCGGCCATTGAAAACGATTTGGCTGGGCACATTGATTTGCAGCAGCTCGTCGCCCATTAATTCCAGCAGATCTCTTGTGGCGGCTTCATCCTGGCTGTGGAAGCGATGGGCTCCCGTATCAAAACTGAAATCGCCGGCGCGCAGAGTGCGGGCATTGCCGCCGACGGTTTCGTTTGCCTCAAAGAGTGTAAACGGAATCCGGGCGCGCCGCGCATAAAAACCGGCGGCCAGCCCTGCCGGGCCGGCCCCGATAATAGTTAGTTCGGAATGAATCAAATTTATCTGACTATTTCAAGAGTACGATTTTCTGTAAGCCGGAAAACTCTCCGGCAGTCATGCGGGCAAGATACATTCCGGACGGCAGCGCTTCCGCATTAAAGAGTATGGAGTGCCGTCCCGCGGGATAGTCAGCCCGCACGGGCCGCGCGACTTCCTGTCCCATGACATTGAAGATGACGATTTCGACGCGCGCTTCAGCCGGTAAGTCGATCCCGAAGGAGGTGACAGCATTAAACGGATTCGGGTAGTTCTGATGGAAGGCGAATTCCGTGGGCAATGGGGCCGCACGCTCATCTATGCCCACGACCAGATTAACCGGAATCGTGTGGGGGCTGTCTTCATCGTTGTGTGTGATGACGAGATCCGCACTGTACTCGCCGTCCGAGATGCCCGCGACATTTGCCGTCACGGTAATCAACTGAGTTTCATTCACGGGAACATTTCCCTCTTCAATCGAAACCGACAGCCAAGTCTGAGTCGTGGTGATGGAATACTCCAGTTGACAGCCGGCGTTGGGATTGCTGATTTCGAAGGTTCCGCTGACGTTGTGGCCCGGCCGGGTCAGCAGATTAATCGAGGTAACGGAGAATTGCGCGTTCGGCCAAAGCATGGACGCATTCTGGACATAAGATTGATCGTCCGCAATATGTATGTCCGGGAAAAGCTGGTCACAATAGCCTTGTTTATGGATCATGAGATTGTGCGATCCCGTATCCACCGGCAATGAATAGAAGCCCGTGGCGTCGGTATAAGCAGTATCAACAAAACCGACAGACCAGATACTTGCGTTTTGAATCGGCTGGTTGGAGCCGAAGACACGGACTTGACCGCGGATTTCGCCTTGGGGGCGGCCCCAGAAAGCAATGGAGCTGTTTTCCTCGGCGCACCACGGTCCGTTCGCATTGTAGCATAGTTGAATCGCCGAAGTGCCGTCCGCATTTTCAACACCGACGGTATGATCCGGCGATTCCGCCACCGTCAGAGTCTGATAGTTGAATTGGATACCGCCGTTTTCCGAGATGACAATCTGGAACGTATTGGGAGAGGAAGAGC
>JAHIZR010000339.1 GCA_018814465.1 bacterium
CCTATCGAGTCGAGAACATCCTCCACGAAGAAGGGCTTCTTATTGAATTCGAAACGCCCCACCGCGATGCGCGACAGATCAAGCACGTCATTCATCAGATTCATCAGCCGCACGGAACTCTCATAGATGACTTCGGCGGAGCTTTCCTGATCGGCGTTCATCTCCGAATCGAGCAGGAGCTGGCTGTGCCCCATAATGCTGTTCATGGCGCTGCGAAAGCGGTGCGAGATGGCTTCGAAATAGCGGAAGGGCTGGGCCAGTTGCGGCGACAAAGCCTGTTCGGAAGGGCGCGCATCGGTTTGGATTTCCGCCTGCTTGCCTGGTAGCACGGCGCGCTCCCGCAAGCGGCGATTCTCTCGTTCCAAGCGGCAAACCGACTGCCAAAGACTGCGAGTGCTGCTGGATCGTTCCCACATATACGGCACGACAACAAAGGCGATCACTCCACCGATGAGAGCAATTGAGACCACCAGAATCCCGGAAACCAGCGGATCGTCCGACCGCCGCATGGCATCATCAAAAACGCTCCCGGCAGTGGAGAAAGAGGGCAGCAACAAGAACGCGAATGCAAGTCGCCTCTTCAACGAGCTCCCGATTGTGCGGCGAAGCATGTCCCGGACAGCAAATCCTGTTCTATTAAATGAAACCTTTAGCATTCTAAGCTAATGATATATTGGCTCTTGCTTAGTTATGGCAGAAAAACCTGTAAAATCGATTAAGATAGAGCAAGATGCATTCCAATGTAGGAATACTCTACTGACCCGGTTTGGCGGAAAGAGATGAAGCTATCTTAGAATTGACATTCTTGGATTGCCCGATTGTTTTCACTTAATAGCCGCGACCTCCCGGTCGCGGAGAACGACAGCTTTCCATCAAGGTATGTCCGCGACCGGGAGGTCGCGGCTAGTAATTCTAAGATAGCTTCATGCAGCATAAGAGGGTCAAAGAGAGAAAGGATAAAAATCGCCACATAAAATAAAAAGGCTCCCGGTGAAGGGAGCCTAAAGAATACCGAAAAATCTGTACTACTTCCCGAGCAAATAGGTAAGTGTGAACATGATGTGAGTCTGATCAGCATCCTCAACCATGTCCAGCCGCAGATCGGCCGCGCCTTTCAGCTTGTCGGACAGATCGGTTTCGACTCCGCCTTGCAGATAGAACCCAAACTTAGTTTCGCTGTCGTCAGCCGTCGACCAGCCAGTCGTTCCCCATGTCGGAACAGCCCACTCCCAAGAGATCATATGAAAAGCCAAGCCTCCGCCGGCGCGCGGACGGAACTTGTCCTGCATGAATTCATATAAGACTCCGGAACGCAGCGCGATATCGCTAATGGACAAATCAAATCCATAAGCTGATTCCGAACTTGACCAGTATTCGATTGAGGCGTCCCATTTGAGGTTCTCCATCCAGGTCCCGAGGTCGGCGGCGACACCGATGTTGAAGGTGCCGTCCCAATTATCAATATCCACATAGCCCAAGCGACCGGCGATTCCTTTAAATCCAATATCTGATTCCGCATAGGCAGAAGAAAAACCCGAAGCAAGCACAACTAAACTCGAAATCAACACCAACTTGACGAACGTTTTCACATCTCCTCCAAAGGATTAATTTATTAGTGGAACAATCGGTAAATTATCAAGCTATTTCGTGAAAAGCAAGTGTTGATGGTGATATACTTATTCGTATAGCGTTTCGTGGGAGCGCCGCAATCACCGGAATTGTTCGGCACGGCTTACACAAGAACCTAAGGAAGTTTTCTGAATTGACCCTTTACTATTTTATTTACATATACTTAAGTAAAGCAATTCAGATATCTGGTTTATTGTTCCATTAACGATTCAAAAGGGCCAGAGTTTCGATCGCGGCCGTCTGCGCGAAGAAATCATAGGGCTGTATTTCGGTGATACGAAATCCACCGTCGGTCAGTTCCGCAAGGTCCCTGGCTAAACGAGCAGGATTGCAGGAGAGATAACAGACTTTACGGACATGCAAGTTCGTGATTAAGTCGAGTACCTCCTTATGTACTCCGCTGCTGGGAGGATCGAGGATTACCAGATCTGAGTCCGTCACTTCGGGAGACAATCGCTTGAATTCCTTCAGTACATCGCCGGTATAGAATTTCATTTGCCTGCACTCAGCGGCATCCACGAGTACTTCAGCGATCGGCTGCGACCATTTTGAAGCTTCAATAATCCTGACGGTTGCTTGCTTAGCTCCGGCCGCGAAACCGAGCGACCCATAACCGCCGTACAGATCCCAAATCGTTTTGAAATTGTGCCGCTGTGCCCAGACCGAAATCCGCTTGCTGACGAGGTCCGCGACAGCTTTATTCGCTTGACAAA
>JAHIZR010000340.1 GCA_018814465.1 bacterium
CTCGATCCCGACGGCGATTGGGTGCGTCCGGAGGAAGGTCACGAAGACGGGCTTGATCATGAAGGATTGGAACTCGCCATTGAAGTGGAGAATTCCGCAATGATCACGATTATCCTGGGCGAGGATATTCCCGGCAATGAAGATCACTGGTCCTTCTCGGCGACCGGTGACGCCGTCGGCACGACAAACATACGGATTCTCGCCATGCATGCTGATCATTCAGACTACACGTCACCGTGGATTCCCGCAGAAGTCACCCTATGACCGTTTCCGCGCATTTCCGGCTTGCGATACTTGGCCTGTTCTGCTGCTTCTCGCTGACGTTCGGAGCGGCTGCGCGGAGTCGCGCAGTCGTCATGGGCTGGGTGGAAGACGCCGTCACACACGAACGCTTGGGCTGGGCCAATGTGATGCTTGCCGAAGCGGAGTGCGCCATCACTACCGCTGATGATGGCAGTTTCTGCTTCTGCGATATCCCGACCGGTGTCTTTACACTAAGAGCGTCACGCATCGGCTATCGCGAAGCGATGCGTATGATTGCCGTCTCGGATCACGATACCCTGAAGCTGACGGTTCTACTCGGTGACGCTCCGCTGCAGCTTGGCGAAGTAAAGATCATCACTCAATCAGATTCGCACGGTGCGGTGCATCACGATCCTGTGGTGGAATTGCGGGGCGGTGATCTACAGCGACAACTCGCGCCGACGATTGCCGCAACCGTGGAAAACGAACCAGGTGTTGCACAGCGCAGCATGGGCCCCGCTCCGGCGCGGCCCGTGCTGCATGGCTTGGGTGGAGATCGTCTGTTGATGCTGGAGGATGGTCTACCGACGGGAGACCTGTCCGCATCTTCGGCCGATCATGCAGTTGCAATCGAACCGATGACTGCCGAGCGCATTGAAGTTACGCGCGGCCCGGAAACCCTGCTCGACGGTCCCGGGGTGCTTGGCGGCGTGATCAATGTCAAACGCGGCAGCATCGTGCGGGTACTGCCGCGACAGGCAACCGGCGCGATCACTATACAAAGCGAAAGTGTCAACAAAGGACTTGCCGGCGGACTGAACGGCACGCTACCCTTAGGTAGCTGGGTACTGCGAGCCGATGGCAGCCGGCGCTCCACCGATGACATGCAGACTCCTGACGGAACGCTGCACAATACATCCATATGCACCGGTAACGGCGCGCTTGGTGTCAGTCTAATCAAGCCTTGGGGCGTACTCGGAGCTGCCGCGAATCTCTATGAATCCAAGTATGGTATCCCCGGCGGTTTTGTAGGCGCGCATCCCAACGGGGTCTCGATTGAATTGAACCGCCGCCGCTACGAACTCCTCGGTGAGTGGCGTCCCACCGGGGCGTTGCTGCGGCGCGTTGAAGCAGAATACGCCTTTGCCCACTACTATCATGCGGAATTTGAATCCAATGGCGATTTAGGCATGGAGTTTGGTGTTCTTAGTGACCATTTTAATGGACGCGCCGATCTCGGAACCCACGCAATCTTCGATGAAGGTGTCGTCGGTATTCAGGTGGAACGCAGCAACTATGCGACCGGCGGTCTGACGTTCACCCCCGCTTCCACGGATTTACGTGCCGCCGCCTATCTCTATGAAAAGAAGCGGCTCGGTGCTGTCCTGCTGCAGGGATCCGTGCGTCATGATTGGCGAAGCATTGAGCCTGAGGAGGAGCGCGAAAGCTTCTTCATCGGCCTGATTCACAAGCGCGTCTTCGATGGTGTCAGCGCCTCAGTCGGCGCCGAACTTCCTACCGCTCCGGGCTGGATCGCAGGCACGACTGTTACCCGCAGTTGGCGCGCACCGACGATCGAGGAACTCTTCAGCGAAGGTCCGCATCTCGCCGCCTATTCCTACGAACTCGGTAATCCGTCCTTAGCGACTGAGCATGGGTGGGGCACGGAATTCTATATTCGTCCGATATCGGGACGGCTGCAGGGACGCGCCGCGATCTTTCACAATACATTTGACGGCTTCATCTTTCCGCGCAACACCGGACACTTCAGTTCAAGTCGCGCCGACCTTTATGAGTATCGGTATGAAGGCCAGGACGCTGAATTCTGGGGCGCGGAATGTGCAGCAAGCTATGCAGTGATGAAATACATATTAGTGCGCGGCAATACAAGCTACGTGCATGGTGAGCTGCTTGACCGCGGATCGCCGTTGCCGATGATTCCTCCGCTTATCGGATCCGTTGGTCTCGAAGTCCATCTTGATGATTGGACACTCTCCACCGACCTGCACGGAGCCGCAGCTCAGGAGCGCGTGGACGAATTCGAAGAGCCAACGGCATCTTGGGCACGCCTCGATGCGGCAATCCAATGGCAGCGAACCACGCCGGGTTTGTTGCATTCGGTTGTGCTCAGCGGTGTCAACATCACAAATACCGAATACCGCAATCATCTCTCACGTGTAAAGTCCGTAATGCCTGAATCGGGTACGAATGTTAAACTGCTCTATCGTGTTTATCTTTGATGTTCGCGTGATCTTCGCTTGTGTCGGCAGCGCCATCGGATTGTTGCTGGCATTCGGTCCGGATACCGCCGCCGCGCCGACAATCCTGATCTGTCTCACGCTCTCGTTGGTTCTGCACAGTGTTGTTCTGATGTTCTGGCGAAGGAGCGGATGAACCGCGATGTTTTCACGAGTGTGTCTTTGAACAGGGACGGGCAACTGATGTTGCCCGTCTTTGTCTCATAATGATATGATGTCGTGAAGCTCAGTCGTCATCGCTCGCGTTCGCGGAGAAATTCAAGCCAGTTCACCCTTTCATGCCTCTTGCTTTTGCTGCAGCGGCTTCACCATCCAATTCCGCATCAGGATCAATCCCAGCGGTGAGATCAGCGCTATCACGCCGTAAATCACCCACAGTGTGCCGCTGTCCTGTACGCCCTGTTCGGGAATGAACTTTTCCAGCATGAACCCGGAATAGAATCCGGTCAGGAACTTCGCTAAAAACCACGGAATACCCGCCAAGCCCATATACGCGCCGACGCGCCCGAGCGGAGCGATATCGGCGATGTATTCATAAAAGCGGCTCGACCAAATGGCTTCACCGAACGAAAAAACCAGAATATAAGTGACGAGCAGAGTCAGGTCCGGAGTGGGAGCAAGGATGAAGGTGGAGAGCGCGGAAACCAAGGTTCCCACGACCATCATCCAGACAACGTTCACGTTGCGCGTCATGGCCGCGATAAGCGGCACCGCGAAGGTGATAATCAACGGATTCAAGCCTTGAAACCACTCATAGCGCGCGCCCACCGCTTCCGGGAAACAGCGCATGATATAGTGCGGCATCGTCAGCCATTGATGCGCAAACATGGTCCGCACCGGCAGCAGGATGAAAATAAACGCCATGAAACGCATATCAAGAATCGGCAGCGATTTCAGCGTCTGCTTCAGCGACTGCTGCCCTTGCTTTTCCTGGTCAAGATCAATTACACGATCGCGCTTTTCGACCTTGCGCGTGAACAGCAGCAGCAGCGCCAGCAGCGCCACGACATTCACCGCCGCCATCGTCCAGAAGACCGCTTCCATTCCGCCGCGTTCCCGGATGTAGGGTGACATGAAGCTCTCGATTACGATTCCGAGATTCATGATCGCGTAGATCAGACTGTAGCTGATCGCCGAGGTACGCGGATCGGAAAACTCCTTCGCTCCCGCATAGAGCGCTGGCTGCAGCACGCCTGATCCCAATGCCATCAGAATCAGACTCGTCCACAGCATGACTCCCGCCGCATCGAAGAGCGGACTTGATGTCAGAAAGATGCGCCCTGCCAGCAGAAACAGCAGCGACCACATGAGCGCCTTGCGCACGCCCAACCGGTCCGAAACGAAACCGCCGAAGAACATGAAGAGCGTGACCGTTCCCGTGAAGAACGAGACCGCGATGCCTGTCATCTGATCGGTGATGCCCAGCCGGTCGTGAATAAACAGAGTCAGCAGATTCAGAATGCCGAAGTAGGCGACGCCGTCGGCGAAGTTGACCAGATTGACCAGCCAGTAGGCGCGCGACGCCTTGGACATGAGGCGAAAGCTCTCGCGCATCGAGAGGTGCTGCGTGTCGGGGGAGGAGGGGGTTGTGCTCATAGTGTAGTTTATTCTCAGATCAAAGCTGAATTCTTACTTGGCTGTTTTCTGTGTGTGCTAATGGATCTCTCATTTTCCGCATTCCAGAGGGAAACAAAAGGGGGGCTTCATTCAGGTTTCCAATTTCTCATTTCATATTTCCGCCTTCATCCCTCATCCCTCCGCCCTCATCCCTTTCTTTCGGGTCTCTTCATTCATACCTCAGACCTTATATCTTATGCCTTCCTATCTCACCACCGCCATCTTCTTCACCTCCTGCATTTCCCCCGCATCGAGTCTCGTCAGATACGTTCCCGACGGCAGACTCGCGGCATTTAGATGATGATGGTATTCACCCGCAGGCAATTGTCCCAAGTTGACCGAGTAAACCGCTTGCCCAAGCACATTAAACACTTCCAGCGAGGTTTGTGCTTGCCGCGGGAGTGTGAAGGAAATCGTTGTGGATGGATTGAAGGGATTGGGGAATACGGAGAGTGAGAAATTGCCGGGGAATTGTGTTATTTGTAATTCAACAGACGATGAATTGGGGACTTCAAAACTTAGAAAGCAGGCGTCCTCCCACCCGTTATTTTCGGGCTGGTAAGCATCGGTGGTAATTGGAAAACCCCAACCTCGGGATACTCCGGCCAGCCATACCGAACCGTTGTCGGTCGGTGTTAGGCTATAGGAAATGTCACCATATGTACTCCCAATATAAGTCGAATAATCCAGATGTGAAAGATCAGCACTCAAGCGGCTAAGGAACATATCCGAAAATACAGTTGAATCTATGGAATTGAACGTCGAATCGAAAGCATCGGATGTCGTCGGGAAATAACTCGAGTGGGTATACCCTGTGAAGATAATCGATTCGTCGTTATCTATAATAGCGTCTTTCAGTGAATTCCAATACCATTGAGAACCAAAGTAAGTCGCATAGATGATGGTCGCAGGTGGACGAAATCTGCAAAAAAGAATCTTGTTGTAAAGTCCGGGATCGCGCTGATCGTATGCATTTGCA
>JAHIZR010000341.1 GCA_018814465.1 bacterium
CCGCTACGCGGTCGATCTCGATAATGACGTCGCCTTCCTTCAGCTTCTCGACAGCAGGACTGTCTTCTTCGATATTATTGATGATCACACCGTAAGTCCCGTCGAGTCTGAGCGCGCGCGCCATCGCTTCATTCACCGGCCCGACTTCGATCCCCAGCCAATTGCCGCTCGGAACTTCCGCTTCCGGCTGCTGACCGAAGAGCGACGCCAGCTCCGCACGATTGCCTAACACGAAGTTAAGCTTCTTCTTTTCGCCGTTGCGGACAATCATGGCATCCACCGAACTTCCCGGAGGATAGTCGGCCACCGCCATGCGGAACTCCTGCACATCCTTGACGTCCTTCAAGCCGAACCTGACGATGACATCGCCCGCTTCTAAACCGCCCTGCGCGGCGGGAGTCTTGGGATCGACGCGTTCGACAAACACACCGTTCTCGTCTTCACCCAATCCCACGGCGGAGCGCAGCTCGGGCGTCAGTTCTCGCGGCAGCATGCCCAGATAACCGCGCGCGACCGTTCCGGTTTCGCGAAGCTGCGTCACGACTTTCATCGCCATGTTAATCGGAATGGCAAAGCCGATGCCCTGCCCCGAAGGATTGATCGCGGAGTTCACGCCGACGACTTCCCCGTGAATATTGCACAACGGTCCGCCGGAGTTGCCGAAGTTGATCGATGCATCGGTCTGAATAAAATCCTGATAGCTCGGACCGCCGCCCGCGATGGACAGATTGCTGCGGCCTTTCGCGGAAACCACACCAACCGTCAGCGTCCACTCCAAACCGAGCGGATTGCCCATCGCGACTGCCCAATCGCCGATTCGCAGTTGATCCGAATTGCCGATGAGCGCGACTTCTTCCGCGCCGAAAGTATGGCTAACCTTGATCAAAGCAATATCGGTTTCGGGATCTTTGCCGATGATCTCCGCTTCATATTCATGACCGTTCAGAGTTTTGACGGTGACTTTTTCGGCTTCGTCAATCACATGATTATTGGTCAGAATAAAACCATCCCGGCTGATAATCATGCCCGAACCGGTCGCAGGGGAATGCCACTCGCGCTTTTTCCCTTGCTCTCTGTCGATTTGCGGATGCTGAAAGAATTCCCAGAAGGGTGAATTTTCAAAAAATTCATCCATGGAATTCGAGCGTGTGATGACCCGGTCGGAAGTAATGTTCACGACCGTCGGGCCGACACGATCCGCCACGGCAACAAACGGACTTTCACCCGACTCGGTCATAAAAGCAGAAGTTGATGACAGCTCTGCATTCACAGGACCCGCCGCACCGGAGACGAATTGCGCCTCACTGGGGGTCGTCCAGTGCATCTGCGAAGTGAAGAGGACTCCGACAATCAAACCGGAGACCGCGATGGATGCTGCGATCAGAAAGTTTCTTAACATAGCTGGATTTGATGGGTTCATTGTATTTCCACAATATGGGTTATTTGTCTGAACTATAGGATTTTGGCTTGTTTGCCTTCCCGCATGGAGTAAACGAGCCGGCGAAATTTGGGTTCCCGATGCCTCACTAAGTGGGGCTTTACTCTTTAAAACCGAAATGCTTAATCAATGCCGGATTACAGCTCTCACTTGCTTTTCGGGCAATCTTTTAGCATCTTATAAGCCTAAAATCCATATGCATTTGAGTGCCTAAAAGTGACCGTCAACCGACCTCTTCCTATCCTCTTTAGAGTCTGCTTCCTGCTGTTTGTTGCCGTCAGTTTGGCAGGAGCCAACTCCTCTCTGGACTTGTCAGCGAGCAATGGCTATGCCTTCACTTCCGATGCACCGGCTCTGGACTTTGACGGTTCCTTCACGATTGAGATGCGGTTTATAACCAATGTCGCGCATGACGGCTGCCTGCTGGCCAAGTTTCATCAGCTTTCAGGATCGGCATCGGATGATTCTTATTATATCTCTGTGACAAGCGACGGCGGAATCGAAGCCAGAATCCAAACGCTAACGATGTTGATCACTTTATCGATGACGGGAAGTGTTCATGACTTCCAATGGCATCATGTCGCGTTGGTCTACGATATCGATGCCGAGATCGCTGAACTATATTTAGATGGCGAGTTAGGTGATTCGGCTGCTCTTTCAGGAACGCTGCGCGATACTGCGGAAGCACTCCGCTTGGGCACACTGCGCACAACGAGCAGCCTGACGGATTTCTTTGATGGTAATATCGATGAACTGCGACTATGGAGTGTCGCCCGCCGCGGCGAACAGGCAAGCTGTTTGAAAGATGTTACCCTGCTGATAGACACGCCCGGACTGATCAGCTACTACCCTTTCGATGAAGAGACCGGAACAACCAGCAACGATCTGGTAGCGCCGTTCGAGAACTTTTCATTTATCAGCGGCGCCGGTTTTTCAGTTGAAGAACCGGTATTTCTGTCCCGGCTCAGCGGTCCGGGAGCCT
The DNA here is from genome assembly GCA_018814465.1 of bacterium. Taxonomy (GTDB): domain Bacteria; phylum Electryoneota; class RPQS01; order RPQS01; family RPQS01; genus JAHIZR01. Next base: position 2,421 of record JAHIZR010000341.1, read on the forward strand.
GCTTCTGCGGGGAAGTCAGCGGATTCTTTGCGCAACTGGATCCCGCGATCACATTTGTCGGAGATACGATTACCGTTCCCGAGGGCGACACGCTCGCGATTGAATCGAACACACTGATTCTGGATTCGACGGTGGCGCTTGTCAATGTATTGGGCAAGCTTGCGGTAACCGGCACGGCTGCTGATTCCGCCTATATTCTCGGCCAGTTCATGGATGCCTCGGATGCTGAGATCCATCTGCTGGCGCCCGATACGATTACCGCTGAACTCAATTATACGCGGATTTCGGGATTGTCATCGCGACCATTGCATGCTTACTCTCCGCTCTCAATTCAGCATGCCACCTTCTCAGAGAATTCCGGCGGGGCGCTGTTTCTGGACAGCGACGCCGATATCGATAGCTGCAGCTTTACCGGCAGCGATTCAACAGCCATCATGACAGCAAGCGGTCTGACGGACTTAACAGAGTGCGAGTTCACCGCGAACGGCGGAGCCTTGTCGATCAGCGCCCCCTGCTCTGTTTTGGTTAAACAGTCGAATTTCTATCAGAATGTCAAGTCAGGAGGAAATGGCGGTGCGATTGAGGGGGTAGGCGATTTCAACGGTACAACCGGAAGCTACCTATCTGTGTCCGACTGTGAGTTCACCGGAAACATGTCGAACAGCGGCGGCGCGGTCTGGCTGGAAGACTTCTTTGCAGAAATTCAAACTTGCCAATTCGAAGGCAACAGCGCCGATCTCAGCGCCGGCGGCTTGAGGGTGTCCGCGACCGCGGGAAATGTATCCAGAATACGCATTGACTCAACCGATTTCACCGGCAATATCGGTGAAGACGGTTCCGCGATCAGTCTGACGGGAGTGGATGCCGCCGTGGAGTTATGTTTGTCCAATGCCGTCCTTTCGGACAACTTCGGAACCGGCGGCGCAGTGGCCGGGTGGAGCGTGAAGCAAATAGCAGGAAATAACGCATTGATCGAGCGCTGTCAGTTTTTCGACAACAATGCGGAAAGCGGAGCAACATCAGCCATCAATCTCGTTGTTCCAGCCGGTCCGTCTTCGGTCACCTTACAGAATCTGACGATTGTCGGCAATACATCGAGCGCCTCCGCGGTTTACCTGAACATTCCGGCCATCGTCCGTAACTGCATTGTCACGGACAACTTGGGAACTTCGCAGATCGGTGGTTCGTCTCCGGCTGTGGTCTACTGCATAACCTCCGACGAGCAGTATCATGGTCCGGGAGGCAGTTTCGATGCCGATCCATTATTCGAGGATTACCTAAACCGGGATTTGCGTCTGACAGCCGGCTCTCCGGCGATCAACCGCGGCGATCCCAATCCCTTCTATAATGATGCGGACGGAACGCGCTCGGATATCGGGGCGATTCCCGCAGCAGACTATTCGCCTGTGATTCAGTCGGTGCTGGATATTCCGGCTGACAATGGTCGGCATGTGATGATTCAGTGGCTGCCGTCGCCCGGAGATGACAATCGCGCCGGAATCGAGTCCTACCAAATCTTCCGGGAAGTGAACCTGCCGCTGGACGAGAATTACGAACTCCTGGCGGAGATTCCCGCTTCGCAGCTTCCCGGCTATGGTCAGATTGTGACGACACTCGCGGACTCGAATGCTTCCGGACAGCCCTACTTCTCCTATTTTGTGCGCGCGCATTCCATTAATCCGCTGGCCTTCTGGGATACCGAGCCGGACAGCGGCTATAGCGTGGACAATCTGGCTCCGCAGGCTCCGGCTTTATTGGCTGAATTGAATCTGGATCAGGTTGACCTGAATTGGAATGCCGTGCCGGATTCGGATTTGGCTTATTATGCGCTGTACCGCGAGACTGAACCGTTTGATCCCGATACGGTCGCTGCCTATATTACGACCGCGGACACCTTCTTCAGCGACATTGATCTGGTCGAAGCAGGTTATGCCTATCGGGTACGGTCGGTTGACATGAATGGAAACTACTCGGAATCTTCAAATGAAGAGTGGGTAGATGTGCAGCCGCTGGCCGCGCCGCGCTACCTGACCATTCATTTCAACGGAAGCCTGCTTGAACTGCGATGGATACCCGTTCCCGAAGCCGCTCGCTACCATCTTTATCGCGCCAATACTCTCGGTGAACCGGGTGAGCTATTCGCAACCACGACAGATGTAGTTTATTATACTCCGATCACTGCGGAGATCAAGTTCTATTGGATCATTGCGGAAAGGTAACGCCTCTTGAATGCACCGTTCGCCAAGCGAGCATACAAGTCGAGGGCAGTTTACTTCGTGTTCCTCGATGGAACAATCCCGCAGTTATCAAATAAGTTTCTCGCCCCCCCTGCCTCGAACGCTTTTCTAATCTCTTTTATTTCAATAGCATAAACGACCCTCGCGAATAACATCAAGGGAGCATATTGCTGCAATCTCGAGTGATCTGGTTCAGCCTTGTGTCCGCTCTGGGGAAAAAGAGGTATTATATCTAAAGTCATGTAATTTGAGTGGGTACAGTTGACTTTGAGATTTATATATCATAAATTACGTCATTATACGAGGACTATGTTCATACCTTTAGGAGATAACAAGATGGTCTCAAGGTCAGTTTTAATAACGCTTTGTATCCTGCTGCTGGCATCCGTGTCATTCGGGCAGGGTTTC